>URPQ01000010.1 GCA_900549755.1 uncultured Oscillospiraceae bacterium | reverse complement strand
TGGCGCTGAAGTACAGCATCAACATGAATATTGTTGATGAAACGGCGGGTGTCAACAAGTTTAATCAGGAATACAAGCTGTCCGACTATCTGAAGGTAAAGACTCTCTCGCAAGAAGCAAGTGGAATCGGAGATATTTGCATCGGTATGGCGTTTTCCGCACGGAATGATGGCCTCGGCTACACAGCCACCGCAAATATCAAGGATGCTACCGTTCTTGACCACGATCTGTTTCTCGCTCCCGGAGAGGTCGGCAACTATCTGATTATGAAGGTTTATATGCCCGAAACGGTGGGCAACGAGGCCAACGCTATTTCCACCGAGAAGGCCGCTTCCATCAACTTCGGTCTGAATGTGGTGGCTACTCAGATCCCCTATGAAAAGGACAGCTTCGGCAACACCTATGATAAGGATGCTACTTATCCCGTAACCGTTTCTAATCAGCAGCAGGCAAACGATGCAATCACGAATGCTACCGATAAGAAGGTAAACATTTCTATTGCTTCGGGTCAAACCATCACTCTTGACAATGGCATTGCAAATGAGGGGGATAAGAGCCGCGACATCACTTTCAGCGGTAACGGCAGCCAGACTGTAGATGCTATTACAAATGCTGTCAGCGCAGAGGGCGGACAGTTGAACTATCAGCGTGGCTCTTCTTTCACATTCGAAAACCTCACCATTCAGGCTGGCGAAGGCAACTTTGATGGTATTGTCTGCAACGAACTGACCTTTAAGGACTGCACCATCAAGGGCAAGCTGACCCTGTTCGGCAAGGCCACCTTCATCAACTGCGTCTTTGACAACACCATGGCCAACCAGTACTCCATCTGGACCTGGGGCGGCACGGATGTGACGTTCGAGGGCTGCACCTTCAACACCAACGGCAAGGCAATCCTGCTCTACGGCAGAGCGACCGCGTCCAATCCCACCAATCTTGTCGTAAACAACTGCACCTTCAATGACCGCAATAGCGGCGCTGCCGGTAAAGCGGCTATTGAAATCGGTAACGATTACAACGCCACCTATACCCTGACTGTTAAAAACGCTACTGTTAACGGATTTGCTGACGGCAAAAACACCGGTTCCAAGCTGTGGGCAAACAAAAACAGCATGGATGCAGCACATCTCACCGTTACTATTGACGGAAACAAGGTTCAGTAACCTTTTTCAAGTCCTCTCCGCCCTCGGGCGGAGGGGCGTTCAAAGGGCATAAACAAAATGCTTGTGCCTTTTGAACGCAGGAAATATTAAAAAAGGAGAGGAGATCTGAATAATGAGAAGTGAAAGCGGTGCAATATTATTGCTTTTTTTGCTTATTGCGTTTTTCTTTTTTCTGATTGTGGGGCGGGCTGCAATTTTTTTCAGACGATTTAATGAAGATAAAGGATATTTAAAATCAGAAATACGCCGCGCTCAAAGCATAGCCGAGCGCCGCCACTGGGAAAGAGAACTGCGCTGCCATTATTTATGCTTATTACCGTTTGTAAATGAGAAAAACGTTTCGGGAATATATCGGGTCTTTTTTCACAAGCCGCGCCACGCAAAGGAAAAGGAAAGCGGAATATACCGCGTGTTGGTGATTTCCTTTATAGGAATGGGCATTTGCGCGGTTTCTCTTTGCGGCGCAACCTGGGCGTGGTTTACCGCCACCACCTCGGCAGGAACGGCGGTTATTCAAGCGGCGTCCTACACCGTTACGGTAACGGCGAAAAGCGACGAGGAAAATTTGAATATTGCGGTTAAGGACGGGGTATCAACCGCCGTTCTTGAAGCCGAGAAGAAATATACCGTAACTCTTACCCCGGGCGGCACGGCAACCGCGGGCTATTGCAAAATAACGCTTGGCGGAAAAGACTATTATACAGCTCAGTTGACCGCCGACACGCTTACATTTAAGGTGAGTGCAGCAAAAAAACAGGATTTAACCATTACCCCGCAATGGGGCAGCTATTCCGGTGAGGCTACAGTAGAGAAAAATTCAATTCTTACATCTGAATAATAAAATGCCCACAACGGCTTTGTTCAGCCGTAGTGAGCATATAGTTTGTCTATTTCTTATGTGGGAGGCTAAGAGCGGCAAAGCCGCAGTCTGATATCTAACGTCTAACATCTAAAATCAAAAAAACACTTTTTCAATAAGCAATTATCCCGGTCAGACATTATTGTATAATATTACTTATGATATGCGCTACCGGAATTTATTTTGTAGGCGCGGTAAAGCTGTTCAAGCAGCAGCACCCTGAAAAGCTGGTGCGGAAAGGTCATATTTGAAAATGAAAGCCGCATATCGGCGGTTTTTTTAACCTGCTCCGCAAGTCCGTGCGAGCTGCCGATTATAAAGGTAAACGGTGTGCCCGAATTATCCGCCGCGCGTATTTCGGCGGCTAATTCTTCGCTTGAAAGCATTTTGCCCTCAATGCAAAGGGCGGCTGTGCGGCTGCTCTCGGGAATTTTCTTTAAAATCTGCTCCGCCTCGCGGTCAAGCGCGGCGGCAATTTGCGCGGCGCTCGGTTTTTCAGGCAGCTTAAAGGGCGAAAACTCCGCGATTTTCAAATCGCAAAAGCCGCGCAGCCGCTTTATATATTCGTCTGCCGCCTCGCGCAAATATTTTTCTTTAAGCCCCTCGGGGGCTATAAGGGTCACCTTCATCATAAAACCGTCACTCCGTTATTTTTAGGGGCCGCAACCTCTAAAATGCAGTCCGAACCGATAACCGCGCCCGCGCTCGTAAGCGCGTTTTTAGCGGAGGAAAGCGCTAAAAGCGGGGTGTTGTTGTTCCTGCTTAAATGCCCCAAAATAAACCGCGTTGTGCCGCTTTTTAAAAGACCCGCCAGCTCGGCGGCGCAGGCGTTATTGGATAAATGTCCGCGGTCTGACATTATGCGCATTTTAAGCTCGGCAGGGTAGGGGCCTTTTTTGAGCATATCAATATCGTAATTCGATTCTAAAAGCACCGCGTCGCTGCCCGCAATGGCGCTGCGCACGGTATCGGTCATAATGCCGAGGTCGGTGCAAACGGAAATTTTACGCCCGTCAGGCATAAAAAAGCAGTAGCCCCCGGGGGAGACCGCGTCGTGACTTGTGGCAAAGCGGGATATAGCTATACCGCCTGCCACGAGCGTTTCGCTTTCTATCGCCGCGGTTTTTGTGTGCGGCGGTATTTTGCCGGCGGCGGCAAGTGTCTCAAGGGTTTGGGCGGAGGATATAAGCACGGCGCCTCGCGCTGCGTTAAGCAGGGGCTTTAAGCCCTTTATGTGGTCTATATGCTCGTGAGTTATAACCACCGCCGCTATTTTTTCAATTTCGCCGCCCGCGTTTTTAATTGCGGCGGTAAGGGCTTTGAAAGAGGCGCCCGCGTCGGTAAGAACGGCGCCGGTTGCACCCTCTATATATGTACTGTTGCCGGTAGACCCGCTGAAAAGCGGACATATTTTCGACATTTCTTTACTCCCGAATTTAAAAATTAAAAATAGCCCCCATTATTTGCGGGAGCTATTTTACACTGTAATAATAATTCCGCATTACGAATTCCGCATTACGAATTATAAATTATGCTTGCTTTAAAGCCTGAAAATTATCAAAGGTTTTAACGCGCTTTATATCAGCGCCCAAGGCGGAGAATTTTTCAACCACGTTTTCGTAGCCGCGGTCAATATGGTCAATTTCTTCAATTTCGGTTGTTCCCTCGGCTGAGAGCCCCGCAATTATCATTGCGGCGCCGGCACGCAAATCAACCGCGCGCACGGGGGAGGGCTTTAGCTTTTCAACGCCGGTTATAACCGCCATTTTGCCGTCCACCTGAATATCCGCACCCATAAAGGTGAGCTGCTCAACATACCTGAAACGGCTGTCCCACACTCCCTCGGTTATTATGCTTGTACCGTCTGCTATGCTTAAAACCGCCGCTATTTGCGGCTGCATATCGGTCGGGAAACCGGGGTGCGGCATTGTTTTAACGTTGCATTTGCGCGGGCGGCGCGTCATTTTAACGCGCACCGATTCATCAAACTCCGTAATTTCCGCGCCTGTTTCGCGCAGCTTTGCTATAATTGATTCAAGGTGCTTAGGCGTTACGTTTGTTACAAGTATATCGCCCCGCGTGGCTACTGCCGCCGCCATATATGTTCCCGCCTCAATCTGGTCGGGAATAATGCTGTAATCAGCGCCGCTTAGGTGCTTAACGCCGCGTATTTTAATAACGCCGGTGCCCGCGCCCATTATGTTTGCGCCCATTGAGTTTAAAAAGTTGGCAAGATCCACTATGTGCGGCTCGCGCGCGGCGTTTTCTATAATTGTAAGACCGTCCGCCTTAGCGGCAGCCAGCATTATATTTATTGTAGCCCCGACGGATACCACGTCAAGATAAATAAGGCAGCCGGTAAGCGACATTGCCTTTGCGTCAACCATTCCGTTTTCTATGGTCATTTTGGCGCCCAGCGCCTCAAAGCCCTTTATGTGCTGGTCAATAGGGCGAACGCCGAAATCACAGCCGCCGGGCGGCGCTACGCGGGCGCGTAACATTCTGCCCAAAAGCGCGCCGAGAAAATAGCTTGAAGCCCTCATTCCCTCTGCCATTTTTTTGGAAACAACAAAGGAATTTACATGGCGCGGGTCAATTTCCACGGTAGATTTGTTTATCATTCTTATCTGTGCGCCTAAAGACTGCATAGTTTTAAGAATTGTGGAAACATCGGATATATCAGGAAGATTTTCTATAACGCAAGGACCGTCAGAAAGCAAAACCGCCGGAAGAATGGCAACGGCGGCATTTTTTGCGCCGCTTATGCGAACCTCGCCGTGCAGCGGGCGCCCGCCGTTTATTACAAACTTTTCCAAAAAACGCACTCCCCGTACAAAAATTCAGAACAACATATGGGTCTCAATAATATTGTTGCCCGATAATTGAAATCAATCCGTTAAGAATTTTTTAATTTTAAAATCAGTTGATTTTGCCGTAAAGAGGAGCGTCATTATCCTTTTTCGGCTCTCTGTTCGGTGTGGGGGCAGAGGTTGTTCTTGATGATGAAGGTCTGCGGCGACCGCCGTTGCGCGAATCTCTGCCGCCTCTTCTGGGGGGACGCATTTCGCCGCCCTCAACGCCTATTACAACGCGGCGCGCGGCGCCCTCGCCGAACGAGGTGGAAACCACGCCGTCAATTTCCTGCACGGCGGTGTGAATTATTCTGCGCTCATAAGGATTCATAGGTTCAAGGCTGCGGCTGCGGCCGGTTCTTATAACCTGCTCAGAAACGCGCTTTGCAAGGTTTACAAGCGCCTCCTCGCGCTTTTCGCGGTAGTTGCCTATGTTTATGGTGACCTTGAAATACCCGCCGCCGTTGCTTGCGGCAAGGCTGGTTAAATACTGAATTGAATCAAGTGTTTCGCCCCTGTGACCGATTATAACGCCCACCGATTCACCATCAAGGCTTATAAGCACGGCGTTTTCCTTGGCTGCGGCTTTCATTGTTATATCAGAGCAGCCGAGGTTATCAAGTATAGCCCTTAAATAATTTGCGGCGCGGGCAGCCTTTGAATCTGCGGGCAGCTCAGCTGTTTCTTTCAGCTCGCCGAAGCCCTCTGTCGGGTCGGGTCTTTGCGGTTTTTCGGGTTTTGCGGCAGGGGCGGCTTTTTTCTCAGCCTTAGGCTCCTGCGGTTTTTCTTCCCTTACGGGTTTTTCAGCCTGCTTTGCGGGCTTATTTTCTTTTTTGGGCTGCGGGCGCTTCTGCTTTGCGGGCTTTTCATCGGGCAGCTCCACAAAAACGCGAACCTCCGCCTTTCTTCCGCCGAAAATTCCGAGCGTTTTTTTCTTAGGGGTTGCTATAACCTCAAACTGAATATCGTCGTTTTCCGACGCGTTTAACATTGCAACGGCATTTTCTCTTGCCTCGTCTATGGTATTGCCGTATCCTCTTGCTTCCTTTATCAAGAAAAATCCTCCTTCTGTGCGGCGCAATTTCACACCGCGGCGTTTTTATTCTGTTTTTTCACTGTTTAAATTTGCCTGTTCGGCTTTTTTCATTTGCTGAGCCTCAAAATCGCACTGCTTTGTAAGCTCCTTTACGCGCTCGCGGGCAAGCATACGCTGCGGACCGTAGAACTGCTGCACGCCTACCTGTATAAACCCGCCTATAAGCGACGAGCACGCCCAGTAGAACGCAACGCCGCCGGGCAGTGTAAAGCCGATAAACAGGGAGAGAAGCGGCATTGTGAGCATCATTCCCGCCATATTGGGCGAATCGGGGTTGAGCTTTTTCTGCATCATAAGTGACAGCGCGCTTGTGAGCATTTGCGCTAAAAACGCCATAATCGGCATTACCCAAATAAGCTGCGCATTATGGAAAATATCAAATGAAAATTTAGGTGTCTGGGTTAGGTCTATTCCGAAGAAGGAATAGTCAACATTCGCCTTTTCATCGGCTGCTGTAATTGATTTAAGGTCGTTTTCTATTTTCGTGTATTCCTCATCTGAGAGCAGCTCCTTTATAACCTCGGGCTTTTCGCGTATAATTTTAACTATACTAAGCTCGTTGTTGCCGCCCTTTTTCCAGGAGATTTCGTCGGTTATTTTTTTGTATTCTTCTTCGTTGCTTTTTTGCAGGTCGGTAAGGCTTTCGCTTATGGCGGTAGTAACGTTTTTAACCTGCGTTGGCTCTGCGTGCGACATATAGGTGAGCGGGGACATAATGAGGTAGTAAATGCTCATCATAAGCACCAGGCGCAAAATCATAGGCAGGCAGCCGCCCGACATAGAAACGTTCTCTTCCTGATACAGCTTTTGCATAGCCTCGCTGTATTTCTGCTTATCGTCGCCGTATTTCTTTTTAAGCTCATCTAATTTCGGCTTAATGCGCATTTGCTGAACCGAGGATTTCTGGCTCTTTATGCTCAGCGGAATAAGAATAAGGTTGATTATAAGTGTAAACGCAAAAACAGCGGCGGCAAAATTTCCGCCGAAAATTCCCGAAAGAAATTCGAGCACCCAACCGAATGGAATGTTTATAATATTAAATAATGCTTGCATTAACGCACCGTCCGTTCAAGCCGCCTGGCGGCTGTGGTTATTTTTTTTCAGTCTTTTTCGCCCGTTTTTCGGGCACGGGGTCATACCCGCCCTTGCAGAGCGGATTGCACCTTAAAATTCTCCAAATACTTAAAAGTGTTCCGACAAACGCCCCGCGCTTTTTTATTGCCTCAATAGCATACGCCGAGCAGGTGGGCGTAAAGCGGCAGCATGGAATTTTGCGCGGAGAAATATTTTTACGGTAAAGCTCAATCAGCTTTATCAATATTTTGCTTATCATAATCGTAAATACCCGCCGCGAAAAGCAGCTTTTTCATAGTTTGTGCGGCGGCGGTGCTCTTAATTTCAAGTATGCGGGTTCTTGCTACAATAACAAAATCATACCCCGGCTCTATCCCCGGGAGACACTCTCTGAAAGCGGCGGTTATAACCCTTTTTGCGCGGTTGCGCTGAACGGCGCCGCCTATTTTTTTCCCGGCGGTTATACCGAGACGCGTTCCGCCGCGGCGGTTCTTTGTCGCATAAATAATAAGGAACGGCGACACAAAGGATTTTCCCTTTTTATAGGCGCGGCGAAACTCATAATTCTCTTTTAGCTTAGAAAAACTTTTCATAGTCTCAATAAAATGAAAAGCCACGTAGAAGTGGCTCAAATTTTGCGGGCGTAGTTCCCGCCCGTGAGAGTGCCGACAAAGCCGCACTCTCGGGCGGCTTTAGTATGTTAACTGCTTTCTGCCCTTTGCTCTGCGGCGTGCGAGCACCTTGCGGCCGTTGGAAGTTGCCATGCGCTTTAAAAAGCCATGCTCCTTTTTACGGTGCAGCTTTTTCGGCTGATATGTCCTTTTCATTTATAAACCCTCCTTAATTAACACGTTGGCGGTCAGGCGTGCCCTTTAGGGCGAAGAAAAATAAAAGCCATAACCTATCAATTTAAGATTATACCTCAAATTACATACATCTGTCAATAAAAAGTTTTTATATGCTACTCATTTTCGGTATTTTCCTTCGGCGTTCGGCGCTCAACCGCCTCTTTTAAAAGAATATAAAGCACTGCCGAGGTGGGCACGCTTACAAGCGCGCCGAAAATTCCGCCTATATTACCGCCCACCAAAACGGCGCAAACCACTATTACACCGGGCAAGCCTACCGATTTACCCACAACGCGCGGGTAAATAAGCGAGCCTTCAAGCTGCTGCAGCACCACAAAGAAGACGATGAAAAGCAGCGCCTTTACGGGGCTTGAAATAAATATGAGCAGGAAACCCACAATAACGCCCAGCGTAGCCCCCACTATGGGTATAAGCGAGGTTGCGCAGATAAACACCGAAATTACGGTGGCGTTGGGGAAGCGGAATACCGTCATACCGATAAAGCAAAGCACGCCTAAAATAACCGATTCGGTAAGCTGCCCGCCTATAAATTTTGCAAAGCAGCCGTATGTAAGGGAAGAAACGTGATAAACTGCGGCGGCTGCTTTTTTCGGTGCGAATGCGTCAATGCACTTTACCGTAAACCGCCCTATTTTCTCCTTGCAGGCAAGAATGTAAACCGAAATCATAACGCTGAACACGGTATTGTAAACGCCCGAGAAGACCGAGGTGGTAAAGCTGTAGGCGCTGCCGAAAATGCGGTCGGAGTAATTCACGAGGTAATCCTTAATGGCGTTTGCCGCCTTAGTCCAGTCAATTTCTATATTCGGTATGAAATTCTGCGATAAATTGAACTTTTCAAGCGTATCCTCGGTAAATACCCGCACGTCGTTCATAAGCGCGGGCAGCTTTTCCGCAAGGTTTACGCAGGTATCTATAACATCGGGAATTATAACCGAAATGAGCAGCACTATAAGCCCCAGCGCTATAAGATATGTAAGGGTAAGGCAAAGCGGTCTTTTCGCTTTTTTTACAAACCCGCGCTTACTTTTATCCATAAAAGCAAAGGCTTTGTTCTCAAGCGCCGATAAAAGAACATTGAGAACAAAGGCAATGCAAAGTGCGGTAATAACCGGGCGGAATACCGAAATTGCTCCGCCCAGTACCGATATGACTTTTCCGAAATTTGTAACCGCGGCAAAGCACACCGCCCCGAAAGCGATGAAAAACAGTATTTTTTTGGTGGTTTTGGGGTCAAGCTCCATAGCAATTCACCGCACTTTCGGTACTAATCTTTTTTGGTAAATATCTTATTGAGAATAACGGTAATAAGCACAATTACCCCTATAACCGCAAAAATGCTTATCATTCCCACGGCAAGGTAGCGCAGGTTGGTAACAAAATTCATAGGATTGAAGTTCATAATTATTGCTCCCCCTTATAAGAAGAAATTGAGTATCAGTCCGCCCGCTATTACAGAGGCTATCTGACCCGATACGTTAACGCCTATGGAGTGCATGAGCAGGAAGTTCTGCGGGTCCTCCTTAAGTCCCATTTTGTGAACAACGCGCCCGGACATCGGGAAAGCGGAAATACCCGCCGCGCCTATCATGGGGTTTACCTTGTTCTTTAAAAACAGGTTGAGGAATTTGGCGAAAAGCACGCCGCCGGCAGTATCAAACACAAAGGCGAAAAGCCCGAGTCCAAGTATTAAAAGCGTTTTCGGATCGAGGAATTTTTCCGCCTGCATCTGGGTTGCTATTGTAATCCCTAAGAAAATTGTAATCAGGTTTGCAAGCACGTTCTGCGCCGTTTCCGAAAGGGAGTTTAACACCCCGCACTCACGCAGCAGGTTTCCGAACATAAGGAAGCCGATAAGCGAGACCGATTCGGGAGCAACTATGCCTGCCACAACGGTTATAACGATGGGGAAAAGTATTTTTGTAAGCTTTGATACCTTTTTATCGTGGTACGGCATTCTTATAAGCCGCTCCTTTTTGGTGGTAAGCAGCTTTATTACGGGCGGCTGAATTATGGGCACAAGCGCCATATACGAATACGCCGCCACCATTATAGCTCCCTGATAAGCCGAATTGAGCTTTTGAGATACTACAATCGCGGTAGGACCGTCCGCCGCGCCTATAATACCTATCGAAGCCGCGTCGTTTAAATCGAAGAACATCGATGCCGCACAGAAGGTGAAGAAAATTCCGAACTGCGCCGCCGCGCCGAAAATCATCAGCTTAGGGTTTGAAAGCAGGGGACCGAAATCAATCATAGCGCCTATACCTATAAACAGTATAAGCGGGAAAAGCTCGTTTTCTATACCCGCCTTGTAAAGCGTTGAAAGCGCGCCTTCCTGCAGCTTTCCGTCAAAAAGCCTATCCACCGCGCCCGAAAACGGAATGTTTACAAGTATTGTTCCGAAACCGAGGGGTAAAAGCAGGGTGGGCTCCATTTCGTACTTTATCGCGAGGAATATGAGTATTCCGCCGATAGCCCACATTACAACATACCGCCAGTCAAGCAGTTCCGCAAAGTTTTGCACTAAGAAACCAAAATCGCTCAATGACATTTTTCTCACCAACACCTTTAATAAAATAGATTTAAAAAAAGACCTTTACCGCACAGTGTATGTACGGTAAAAGTCTTGCTGTTTAATGCAAACGCGGGCAAAAGCCGTGTATTGACGCATTTTGCAGCGGCCGAAAGCCCGACCGTCAGCTACTCCCTTAAACCTTAAAGGAAGTATAACACAAAGCGGAAAAAAATTCAAGATTTTTTTATACGGATTTTTTCAGCACCGCCGTTATAACGGTTATATCGTCCTCGTGGTTATCGCTGCGCCGCCTGTGCGCGCCCTCGCAAAGCCGTTCCGAAAGCTCCTGCGCGGTTCCGCCCTGCCATTTTTCAAGCTCGGCTCTTATCCAGTCGCAGCCTTCAAACGCAGCCCCGTCCGACATCATTACAACTATATCGCCCTCGCGGCACTTGACCGTGGCTTTATCAAACCGCACATCGCGCAGTATTCCCGCGGGCAGCGAGGTGCTTTCAGCCTTGCCGGTCTTGCCCGAGCGGCGTATTACCGTGGGCGCCGCGCCTGCCTTGTAAAGCTCAACCTGACCGTTATACAGGTCAATGCTTGCAATATCCACCGTTGCAAGCGATTCATCGGTGGATTTGAAAAGCATTGAGGAATTGAGAATTTTAAGCGAGCAGTCAAACCCGAAGCCCGCCTTTAAAAGCCTACACATAAGGCCCGAAGCCATAGCGCCGTCCACCGCGGCTCTGCCGCCCGTGCCCATACCGTCGGACAATACGGTAATAAAATGCCCGTGTCCGTCGAAAAAATACCTGTAAGCGTCGCCGCACATCATTGAATCGGAGGCGCACTTCTGCTCTACGCCCACATCTACCCGCAGCGCCGCGTGCTCGCTCAGGGTTATAAATATATCTCCGCCCGTTTCGTTTACCGCGGGCACGTCAAAGTCCCTCTCGCACACTACCGATACTAATTTCATAATCTGCAATTTGTTTATTACGGGTGCGGTGGATTTTTTAACCTTAAGCTCAATTTTTATGCGCCCGAATTTATCGGTGCGGCTGCTACATTCTTCAACCTGTATGTTAAGGTTTTTAAGCGCCGCCGCGGCTTTCTCCGCCGCCGTGTTATCATAGTGCGAGTCTGTCTCAATATCCCGCGCCAGCCCGTACAGCATATCCGAAATGCCCTCAAACTGGTCTGATACCACCGAGCGTACCTCGTCAATTCGGTTTTCCGCCGCTATTCTTGAGGTATAATCGGAATACCGCTTATAAACCGAATTTGCCACGCCCGACAGCCGTATACACCTGCCGCGAAATTCCTCGGGCGCGCCGTTTGCAGGCTCGGTGCTGCCGTCCTTTATGGCTTTTGTTATATCAAGCACCGCGTTTACGGTGTCGTCACGCCGGCTTTCCCAGCAGTGCAGCCGCAGCTTGCAGCCGGCGCAGGCGTCCTGCTCCACGGCGGATATTACCGTGCCGAAATCGGGCGCGTTTATTTTTGAAAGCTCCGCCGCTACCTGCTCAACTGTTTCGGAAACGTCGCCCAAAGCGTTTGCCGCCATATCAAGCCGCATTTCAAGCGATTTTTTTATACCGCCGGGTATAGCCAGCTTCGGTCTTGCCGCAAACAGCTTGCCGAGGTATATTCCCGCCTTTCGCGGAATTGCAAGGAAAAGCGCCGCGCCGAGTATCGCCTCAACCGCGCATAAAGCGCTTTGCAGCGCGCTCATTTTAAGCGCTGCCGCGGCAATCCCGAAAAACAGGGGCACGGCGGTTACGGCATATTTGCCGAAGGTGGAAAATATGCCCGCCAGTACGCCCGTAAACGCGTAAATTACCGCTACCTCGCCGGGCGCGCCGCTGAAAACGAGCGAGAGCGCCGCCGTAACGCCGCTTACCGCGCCAGACAACACGCCGCCGTATTTCGCCGCCGTGAGTATAAGCGCCAGCGCCGCAATGTGACCCACCGATATGCCGCCGTATGTAAACGGGTGAAGACCCGTAAGTATTATACCGAGAAAGGCGAATAAGGATACCAGCCCGTCAGCGGAAAGGCATACCGAAATTTCGGAATAATCCCTAAAAAAGCTTGAAATAAAGTAGGCTCCGCCCGCCGCAAGGCACGCGTCGGTAAATATATCGGTTATTTCGGGGTTGAAAAGCCGCAGCGTTAAAAATGAAGTGAGCAGGCTTGAAAAAAGGCATATTATTGCGGGCAGCAGCCGCTTTTTCGATAATTTTTCAGATAAAGAGGCTAAAAGCCGCAGCGCAATTATTGCAAGCAGTGCGGTTGTATACCTGAATGTGCCGCTTTCAAGCGGGGCAATAAAATACCCCAAAAATACCCCCGTTGCCGCCGCAGGCGCGTATACCGCGGGTATTCCCGCAATAAGCGAAAGCCCGAAAGGCACAAGCCTGTCCGCAATTACCGCGCGTGAAGCAATAAGCCCCGTTATGACCGAAAGCGCCTGCCACGCCACCGCACTTACAAGATCTGTGTTACTGCCGAGCGCTTTTGCGGGCGCGTTTCTTGTAACATCCTTCAATTTTAATCACCGCCGTATTCTTATTATTTTGTTTTTAAATGCTTCAAAATAATTATATCGCCGCCGGTGCATATATTTTGTCAAAGTGCCTTGCCGTATTAAAGATTTTTTTGCCGAAATAAAGAAATTTTGAATAATTTTTACGGAACATGGGAAATATATTAACAAAAAAGCAAGGGTGATATTAAATGAAACGTACTTTTATATTTATAATGACGCTGTCGCTGCTGTTTGCTCTTTGCGGCGTTTCCGCCGCTGCGCTTTCAAAAATGGGCTCGCGCTCCGATGAGGTTAAAAAAATTCAGGAGGCGCTGAAAAATAAGGGCTATTATACCTATAATGTAGACGGCATTTTCGGCACCCGCACAAAAAACGCCGTTATCGGCTTTCAAAAGGATAACGGGCTTGACGCCGATGGCATTGCAGGTCCCGCAACGCTTAAAGCGCTCGGCATAGACAATTCCTCCGCAGGGGGATATTCCTCTGCGGATTACGAGCTTTTAGCCAGAATAATTTCCGCCGAGGCGCGAGGGGAGAGTTATTTGGGGCAGGTCGCGGTGGGCGCGGTAATACTTAACCGCATAGAGCATCCGTCCTTTCCCGATACACTTTCGGGCGTTATTTACCAAAAGGGCGCTTTCTCCTGCCTTTATGACGGCCAGTTTTATGAGCCGATAGCCGACAGCGCCTATTCCGCCGCACGCGACGCTATTAACGGTCTTGACCCGAGCGGCGGCGCGATATACTACTACAACCCATCAACCGCCACAAGCAAGTGGATATTTTCCCGCCCGGTTATAACAACGATTGGCGCGCACAGATTTTGCAGCTGAGTTATCTTCTTTTAACATTATAATTCCGTTACGGAATTATGTCAAGTCTTTTCGCCTTTATACTATGCTTGGTGATTAGTGTGAAGATAAGAAAACAAGAATACGGCAGCTGCAACATTATAGGTAAAAACGCGGAGACTCTGCGCAAGGAAAAGGGCCTAAGCCAAAAGGATTTTATTGCAAAGCTGCAAACAATGGGATTGGATATTAACCCCACAAGCTACTCAAAGTTAGAGGGGCAGGTGCGCTGCGCCACGGATATTGAGACCTATTATATCGCTAAGGCGCTGAACGTGCCGATTGAAAAGCTTTTCACGGGGTTGTGAATTTACTTCTTTTATCCTTGTAAACCTGCGCAAATGTTAATAATGCCAACATAATATAATCGTCCTTTGCTTTTGCTTTCTCTGTCCATTTTTGAATTTCTTCATCTGTCATATCCGATTTTTCACACATTTTTTTAATCAAATCAAAATTTTCAATTACAAACAGCATTGCGCTTTGACCCTCGGGCGGCAGCTCTTTCATTTTTTCAATCATTTCATCAATCAAGTTTTTATTGTCTTCCTTCATTATACATTCCTCCGAAAATCAGTATATAATGAGTATACATTAAAAAAGTCGCAGGTTGGTTGATTATTGAATGAACTTAGTTGATTTTTTTAAAGCCTCCCTCGTCAGAGGGAGCCGAAAATATTCCGCCACACCGTGGGGAGCCAAAGTTGAGCGCGTAAATCTTACAAAATTGTTAGAATTAAAGGGAAATTTGTAAGCCGATGCTATGGCGTTACATATCTCCCTTTTGTTATAATTATGGCAGAAATCACAAAGGAGGATTTTTGTTGTGAGTATTTTAGAGGTAAACGGAGTTAAAAAAATATATACCTCACGCTTCGGCGGCAACCGCGTTACCGCGCTTAAAAATGTATCGTTCGGTGTAGAAGAGGGCGAGTATGTCGCCATAATGGGCGAGTCCGGCTCGGAAAAAACCACGCTGCTCAATATTTTGGCGTCGCTCGATAAGCCAACCGAGGGCACGGTTAAAATTGACGGCAACGATTTATCGAAAATAAAGGAATCGCGCTTAGCGTCCTTTCGCCGCGATAATTTAGGCTTTGTTTTTCAGGAGTTTAATCTGCTTGATACATTTAAATTAGATGATAACAAAAATCAGCCCCTTTTTTTAAGCCGCATGCATTATAATGAAATGGTGCGCAGACTTATACCAATAGCAAAGCGGCTGGGAATTGAGGGGCTGCTGAAAAAGTACCCGTATGAGGTCTCGGGCGGGCAAAAGCAGCGCGCCGCCGTGGCGCGGGCTATTATAACCGACCCGCGCATAATTTTAGCTGACGAACCTACGGGCGCGCTTGATTCAAAATCTACCGATGAGCTGCTTGATTTATTTGAACAGATAAATTCGGACGGGCAGACCATTTTAATGGTTACTCACTCTGTAAAGGCGGCGAGCCGCGCCTCACGCGTGCTGTTTATAAAGGACGGCGAGGTTTTCCACCAGCCTTACCGCGGCGGCAGGAACGCCACGCAAATGTACCAGATGATAACCGATACCCTTACTTTGCTTACGACAGGCGGTGAGCAGGAATGAAGGCTGTTTATCCGCGCCTGGCGTTTGACGGCATAAGAAAAAACAAACGCCTTTACCTGCCCTATATTCTCACCTGTATAGGAACGGTTACAATGTTTTACATAATTCACCACTTAGCGGCTATGCCCGCGCTAAAAAGTATGCCGGGCGGCGACAGCACCGTTATGATATTAGGACTCGGCGTTTGGGTGGTGGCGTTTTTTTCGCTGATTTTCTTGGTGTATACCAATTCGTTTCTTATGCGCCGCCGCAAAAAGGAATTCGGGCTTTACAATATACTCGGTATGGGCAAGAAAAATTTAAGCCTTGTGCTTTTGTTTGAAACGCTTACCGTGGCGGCAATATCGGTGCTTTCGGGCATAGCGGCGGGCATAGCGCTTTCAAAGCTTGCCGAATCGGGGCTTGTTTATATGGTGAACGGCAAGGTCTCATATAAATTTACCGTAAATGTTAACGCCTTGCTTGATACCCTGCTTATTTTCGGCGGAATATTTTTGCTGCTTTACTTAAAATCGCTTATAAGCATTTGGCGGCTTAATGCAATTTCGCTTATTAAAAGCGAAAACACGGGTGAAAAACCGCCCCGCGCAAACTATGTTTTGGGAATAGGCGGCATAATTTTACTGGCGGCGGCTTACTATATGGCGGTATCGATTAAAAGTCCGCTGCTTGCAATAGGCTGGTTTTTCATTGCGGTTCTGGCGGTTATAGCGGGCACTTATATGATTTTTATTTCGGGCTCGGTTATGCTGTGCCGCATTTTGCAGAAAAACAAGCGCTATTACTACCGCAAAAATCATTTTGTTTCGGTTTCTTCAATGGTATACCGTATGAAACGCAACGGCGCGGGGCTGGCGTCTATCTGCGTCTTAAGCACTATGGTGCTGGTAATGATTTTAGGCGCGGGCAGCCTTTATTTCGGCGCAGAGGACAGCCTGCGCGCACGCTACCCGAAAAGCATATCGGTTACTACGGACTATAATCCGTATGATGAAAAGACGGTATACTCAGCCGAAAAAGCCGATATGATAGTAAGCGAGGTGGATAATGTTGTAAGCGACTTCGGCGCAGCGCTGAAAAACACCGAGAGGTACACCTCTGCTACCGTTGCCTGTTTGTTATCGGGCGGAACGCTTACGGCAAACCCCGAGCTTGTAAACGCGGCGGACGCGTCTACCATAAAGAATGTTTGCAATGTCATTTTTATATCCCTTTATGAATACAACCGCTGTATGAATAAAAACGAAACACTGAAAGACGGTGAAATTTTTATTCACTGTGTAAGGCGGGAATATAACGGTAAAACTCTTACGTTAGGCGAGCTTAAATACACCGTTAAAAAGCAGCTTGAGGATATGATAAACAACGGCAGGGCGGCATCCGAAATGGTGCCGAGCGTGTTTGTTGTAATGAATAACCCCGAAAAGGCTTATGACGAGGTGAACAGTCAGTTTAAAAGCGACACATATTTCTGCTGCCCGCGCCTTTATTACAGCTTTGATACGGGGCTTTCCGCCGAGCGCGATATTGAGCTCGCGGATAAAATAAGCGAAAGACTGCGCGATATGGATATTAACGGCACTGGCGGGTATTACTCAAGAACCGTTGAGTGCAGAGAGGCTGAGCGCGCCGATTTTTACGGCACCTACGGCGGGCTTTTCTACCTGGGAATAATCTTATCCACGGTTTTCCTGCTTGCCACGGTTTTAATTATCTATTATAAGCAGATAACCGAGGGCTACGAGGATGAATCGCGCTTTGAAATTATGCAAAAGGTGGGAATGACCAAGCGCGATATACAAAAAAGCATAAATTCGCAAATGCTCACGGTATTTTTGCTGCCGCTTATAACCGCGGCGTTGCATTTGTGCTTTGCTTTCCCCATGATACGCAGGCTGCTCACACTCTTTAACCTTAACAATGTTCCCCTTATGCTGATAGTTTTAGCGGGCGCGGTGCTGGTTTTCGGCGTGCTTTACGCGCTTATATATAAATTTACCTCCAATTCATATTTCGCTATTGTAAGCGGGAAGAACGAGAGTAAATAAAGATATGCAAAGGCTCCCTTCTTTTCGGCTTTGCCGAAATAGAGGGGAGCCTTTTGTGCAAGCGGGGTATTTAATCTAACGTCTAATGTCTAATATCTAATGTCTAATGTTGACTTTTTCCCGTTTCTGCGGTAAAATATTTCGGGTGACGAAATGAAAAAAATTGTAATTATAGGCGGCGGCGCCGCAGGGCTTATGGCGGCGTGCAGCGCAAATTATATATATAGAAACGGCGGGGCTGAAATAACCGCTGTTGAAAAGAACGAGCGCCCCGCGAGAAAGCTTATGATAACCGGCAAGGGGCGGTGCAATGTTTGCAATAACTGCGATATTGACACGCTGATTGCGAATATACCAGAGAACGGAAGATTTTTATATTCCGCATTTTCGGGCTTTGCCCCGCAGGATACTATGACGTTTTTCGAGTCGCTCGGCGTTCCGCTTAAAACCGAGCGCGGCAACAGGGTTTTTCCCGTATCGGATAAAGCCGCGGATATTGCGGACGCGCTTGTGAAAGCCGCAAAACGGGGTGGCACAAAAATAATTCACGGCAGGGCGAAGAAAATTCTTACCGAAAACGGCGCGGTAAGCGGGGTCTTGCTTGAAAACGGCGAAACACTGCCCGCCGACAGCGTGATACTTGCAACGGGCGGTATGTCCTACCCGCTTACGGGCTCTACGGGCGACGGCTATAAAATGGCGAGGGCGCTCGGTCACACCGTTGCCGAAATAAAGCCTTCTCTTGTGGCGCTTAACGCTCACGAGGGCTTTTGCGAAAGGCTGGCGGGGCTTTCACTTAAAAACGTTACTCTTTCGGTTTTTGAGGAGGGCAAGAAAAAGCCCGTGTTTTCGGAGCTCGGCGAAATGCTTTTTACCCATTTCGGAATATCCGGTCCTTTAGTTTTAAGCGCCTCGGCGCATATGCGTTATATAGGCAAAAAACAGTACACCGCGGTAATAGATTTAAAGCCGGGGCTTACCCCCGAGCAGCTTGACAAGCGGATTCTCAGAGATTTTGACGAAGAAAAAAACCGCGATTTTATAAATTCGCTTGATAAGCTGCTGCCGAAAAGCTTAATTCCGATAATTGTAAGGCTTTCGTGCATAGAACCCGACAGAAAGGTAAACAGTATAAGCAGGGAGCAGCGCGCCGCGCTTTGCGGGGTTTTAAAGGGACTGACCTTGCATATAACCGGAACGCGCCCGATAGACGAGGCAATAATCACCCGCGGCGGTATATCTGTTAAGGAAATAGACCCAAAAACAATGGGCTCAAAGCTTGTAAAGGGGCTTTATTTCGCAGGCGAGATAATAGACGTGGACGCATACACGGGCGGCTTTAATCTGCAAATAGCCTTTTCAACCGGGTTTGCGGCGGGCAGTAATGTTTAGGAGACAGGGAAAATGATAAATGTAGCAATTGACGGACCTGCGGGCGCGGGAAAAAGCACAATAGCAAGGTGCGCAGCCGAAAAATTAGGATATATATATGTAGATACGGGTGCGCTTTACCGCGCGGTGGGGCTCAAATTCAGCAAAACGGGAGCGGATATATCGTCCGATAAGGATATTGAAAGGGTGCTGTCGGGCACGGCGGTGGATATTCGCTTTTCGGGCGGCGAGCAGCACGTTTTTTTAGATGGCGAGGACGTATCGGGTCTTATACGCACGCCCGAAGCCTCAATGATGGCGTCGGCGGTTTCGGCAAAGCCCGCCGTAAGGGCGTTTTTGCTTGAAATGCAGCGGCAGTTGGCGCGTGAAAACAATGTTATTATGGACGGCAGGGACATAGGCACGGTGGTGCTGCCGAATGCCGATGTTAAAATTTTTCTTACCGCTTCTGTTAAGGTGCGCGCCGAAAGGCGTTTCCGCGAGCTTACGGAAAAGGGCGAAAGCGTAAGCTTTGAAGATGTATATGCCGATATTGAAAAGCGGGATTATAACGATACGCACAGGGCGGCAGCCCCGCTGAAACAGGCTGAGGGTGCTTGCCTTGCAGATACCTCCGATTTGACATTGGATGACTCTGTTGCGCTTGTAGTTAAAATAATTACGGAAGGGACTAAAAAAGCTTGAAAATAACGCTTGCGAAAACCGCGGGCTTTTGCTTCGGGGTTGACCGCGCGGTGCAAACGGTGTATGACCTGCTCGAAAAGGGCGAGAGGGTTTGCACGCTGGGTCCTATAATTCATAACGACCAGATGGTTAAGGAGCTTGAAAGCAAGGGCATAAGAACAGTTTCGTCATATACCGAGGTTTTGACCGGCGAGACCCTTGTAATACGCTCGCACGGTGTGCCGGCGGCGGTTTTTGAAGAAACGGCGGCAGCGGGCATTAAAACGGTGGACGCTACCTGCCCGTTCGTTGCGAAAATTCATAAAATAGTCGCCGAAAAAAGCGTCGAGGGTTACATAACCGTAATAGCGGGGGACGCGTCTCACCAAGAGGTAATTGGTATTGTTGGGCACTGCACGGGCGAGTATTATGTTGTTTCGGGTGCCGAACAATTCAGGGAATTACTTGAAAAAAAGGAAAATTTCAGTGGGAAAAAGGTCATTTTAGTGGCTCAAACGACCTTCAACGCGGAAATTTGGAAAGAAATTCAGAAAATTTCAAAAAAAGTATGTACAAATGCAAAAATATTTGATACAATATGTAATGCGACTTCCATGCGCCAGCAGGAGACCCGAAAGCTGGCGGCTGAAAATGACGTGATGATCGTTATTGGGGGCAGACATTCCTCCAACACGGCAAAGCTTTTTGACGTGTGCAAAGAGGAGTGCGGCAGGGCGTATCTTATTGAAACGGCGGCGGAGCTTACCGGCGCTATGTTTGATAAGTGCCGCTCGGCGGGAGTTGTTGCAGGCGCATCTACGCCTGCGGGTATTATAAAGGAGGTTATTAAAACCATGTCGGAAAATTTACAACCGGTGGAGGAACAGACGGAGGTAAAAGAATCTGTTCAAAAAAGCTTTGAGGAAATGACGGATGAGGAAGCATTTGAGGCTTCGCTCAGCAGCTTAACGGGCGACCAAAAGGTAGAAGGTACGGTTATTGCTGTCACCCCCGGCGAAATTTCGGTGGACATCGGCAGAGGCGTCACCGGATATGTTACAGCGGACGAGTATTCTTCAGATCCAGACGTAAAGCTTATGGACGAGGTAAAGGCGGGTGATAAGCTTAATCTTATCATTATGAAAATCAATGACCAGGAAGGAACCGCAATGCTTTCAAAGCGTCGTTACGATGCTATTGCCGGTTGGGATAATATAGTCGCAGCCAAGGATTCGGGCGAAATCGTTACTGGCTTTGTTAAGGACGTTATCAAGGGCGGCGTTGTGGCTTACTCCAACAATGTTCGCGTTTTCATTCCCGCATCTCAGGCAACCGCTTCCCGCGGTGAATCCCTTGAGGATTTAAAGGGTAAGGAGGTTTCCTTCCGCATTATTGAAATCGGCAGAGGCCGCAGAGCGGTAGGCTCTATCCGCAGTGTGCTCAAGGAGCAGCGCAAGGCGGCAGAGGATAAGATTTGGGAAAATATCGCCGTGGGCGACCGTTTCACAGGCGTAGTTAAGTCTCTCACCAGCTACGGCGCATTTGTTGATATAGGCGGCGTTGACGGAATGGTGCACATTTCCGAGCTTTCGTGGCAGAGAATTAAAAATCCGTCCGAGGTAGTGCTTGTTGGCGATACCGTAGAGGTTTACGTTAAGGCGCTCGACCCCGAAAAGAGAAAAATTTCTCTCGGCTACAAAAAGGCTGAGGACAACCCGTGGGTTATTTTTGAAAATAACTACCATGTGGGCGATACCGTTAAGGTTACAATTGTCAGCATGACTACATACGGCGCGTTTGCCCGTATTATTCCGGGAATTGACGGACTTATCCACATTTCTCAGATTGCCGATAAGCATATTGCGAAGCCGCAGGATGAGCTTACCGTCGGTCAGGAGGTTGACGCAAAGATTATTGCCGTTGACCCCGAGAAAAAGCGCGTAAGCCTTTCTATCCGTGCGCTTTTAGAGCCTGAAAAGGCTGAGGAGGAAGCTCCCGCTGTTTCCGAACCGGACGAAACGGTTTACGAGACCCCGGCTGAGGCTCCCGCCGCAGAAGAGGCTCCGGCTGAAGCTGAGGAATAATTCTTATAAAGCTTAAAAACCGGCACCCGCAGTCCTTTAAGGCTGCGGGTGCCTGTTTTTAAAAGAGAAAGCCCGCTGCCCGACTTTGAGCTGAACTCGCGCCCCGCGGTTAAAAACAGGGGAATATGGACCTGGGGACACGTGATTTACGATTACCGCAGCTTTATAGATAATATGGTTATGCTGAAATTAAGCACGGCGAACCATGCTATGAACGCGGTCGATGAAATGCGTGCACTAAACACGGATGTTAAAAAAATTATGGATAAAAACGGTGCGGAATACCCGGTATGGCGGGAGCTTTAAAACGAGTGCGGAAAGTATTTGAAATAAATAAAAGCTGATAATAATGCTGTATAGCCGAAAAAAACATTGTACCCTGATTGTTTTTACTTATCTGTTATTTCAGGTAGGGTAATTGTTATTTCGGTGCCCTCGCCGGGTCTGCTTTCAGCCGAAATTTTACCGCCTAAGCTCAGCGCTATGTGTTTTACTATTGAAAGCCCAAGCCCCGTGCCGCCGCTTTGCTTTGAGCGGCTTTTATCCACACGGTAAAAACGCTCGAAAATACGGTCTATATGCTCGGGCGCTATGCCTATGCCCGTGTCGCTCACCCGAATAAAGGCGTTGCCCCCCGCAGAACCTACACAGACCTTAACGCTGCCGTTCTCGCGGTTGTATTTTACCGCGTTATCGCAAAGGTTGTATATCATTTCAAAAATAAGCGATTTTCCGCCGTTTACAAGGGTGCTCTCACCCTCTGCCGTTACGGTTATTCCCGCTTTCTTTGCTACGTCCGAAATGCTCTTTACCGCGTCGTTTGCAACCTCTAATATATCGGTTGTTTCCGCTTTTTCGGTATCCTCCGCGCCCTCGTCCAGCTCTGAGAGCCTTATAATATCATTCACAAGGGCAAGCAGGCGCGCAGCCTCGCGGTTAATATCCCCGCCGAAGCCCTTAACATCCTCAGGCTTTACAATGCCGTTCATAAGCATATCGGATATTCCGCAAATTGAGGTGAGCGGGGTTTTAAGCTCGTGCGATACGTTCGCCGTAAATTCGCGGCGCAGCTTTTCACGCTTTTCCTTTTCGGTTATATCAACCAGCAGTATAACCGCGCCGCAGGGCTCGCCGTTTTCATCGTAAACTGGGTTTGCGGTTATGTTGAAGTATTTTCCGTCAAGCGGCAAAACATCGTCGCCCGAGCGCCTTTCCTTAATATCGTCAAATATTTTTCTGAAAACTTCGCTGCGGTTGAGTGTTAAAATATTGCTGCCGTTTATATCGCCCTGCGTTCCGAAGAATTTTTCAGTGCCCTTGTTGTGGGTCAAAATATTACCGTTAATATCGGTAAGCACCAGCCCCTCGCTCATATTCTCGGCAATAGCCTCAAATTCGCGGCGGCTGCGCATGAGCTTTGCTATTTGGCGGTCAATTTTGCGGTTTTGCGCGTTTATTTTTGAAATAAGCGGCGAAAGCTCACTGTATGCCGAGTCGGTCACGGGTCTGTCAAGGTCAATTTCGTTTATCGGCTTTACTATTTTTTTAGCTATAACCGACGCTAAAATATTGGCAAGAACAAACACCATAATCGCAATGGCGCAAATAGGCGGCAAAAGCTCAAGCACTACCGCCCAAACGGTAAGTGACGCGCCCGCAATACGCAAAATGCTGCCGTTTTTAAGCTTTTTTGCGTAATAGCAGGTCTTTTGCCCTAAGGTTTCCGAGCGGCGCGTATCATACCCCTCGCCGTCAGCTTCCGCCTCTTTTACCTCACGGCGGCTCGAGTGGTTTTCCATGGCGTCGGGGTTGCTCTTATTATCGTAAAGCACCTTGCCCGAGGGGTCTATAAGGGTTATTCGGTCGCTTATATCCGAATATTCGGAAAGGCTGTTTTCCTCTGCCGCAACACTTATTATTTCCGCCTTGCTGCGCAGCTCCTTGTAGGATTTTTCATCATATATCTGATACTGCACTCCCACCGTGAAAATAAGGCAGGCAAGCATTGTTATAACGGTTGAAATAAGTATTCCTCTGTAAATTTTTCCGGTCATAATAATACCCCTTTTGTCAAACTATTTTATAGCCGACTCCGCGTACTGTTCCTATAATATCTCCGCTTTCCCCGAGCTTTGAGCGCAGGCTTCTTATGTGCACGTCCACCGTGCGGTTTTCACCGTCGTAATCGTAGCCCCATATATCGTTTAAAAGCTGATCCCGCGTAAACACAGCGCCGCTGTTTTTAAGCAGCAGGCACAAAAGCTCAAATTCCTTTAAGGTAAGCTCGGTTTCCTTTCCGTCCACCGTTACAATATGCTTTGTCTTGTTTACATAAAGCTTGCCTACGGTATATTCAACGTCTGCCGCCGCGGTTCTGCGCAGCAGCGCCTTTATACGGGATATAAGCTCCATTGTGCCGAAAGGCTTGGCTATATAGTCGTCAGCGCCGCTGTCAAGCCCCACTACTTTATCGTATTCGGTGGATTTAGCGGTTAACATAATAGCTGGCAGCTGCTTTGTATCGGGGCGGGAACGCAGCCACTTCAAAACGGAAATTCCGTCCTCCTCGGGCAGCATTATATCAAGCAGGGCAATATCGGGCTTTTTATGCGCAACCGCCTCTTTAAAAAGCGACGGCAGCGGAAAGCCCTCCGCCTCCATTCCGGTCTGCCTTAACGCGTAAATTACAAACCGACGTATGCTCTCGTCGTCCTCAAGCAGATATACCATTTTTCCACGTTCCTTTTTTATTTTATCTGTGCGTGCCGGTAATTGAGTATTCCACCCATTCGGCTATATTAACCGCGTGGTCGCCTATGCGCTCAAGATATTTCGCAATCATTAAAAGGTCAATGCAAAACTCGCCGTTGGCTTTATCCTCGGTTATAAGCAGCACAAGCTCATCCTTAACACAGTTGAAAAGGTTATCCACCTTATCGTCATACGCCATAACTGCGCGCGCTAATTCCACATCCTTTTTAACAAAGGAGTCAACGCTGTCGGTCACCATTTTGGTGGCGGCGGCAGCCATATCCTTAATGTGGATTTTGCTTTTAACATTGCTGTTTTTAATAAATTTTGCAATTTCGGCAATATCATATGCCTGGTCGCCTATGCGCTCCATATCCGAAATCATTTTAAGCGCAGAGGATATAACCCTTAAATCGCGCGCCACGGGCTGCTGCTCAAGCAATAGCTTCATACAGATAGACTCAATATCCCGCTCCTTGCGGTTAATTTCGTCCTCGGTTTCAACCGCTTTTTGGCAGAGTGCGTCGTCGTCATCCAAAAAGCCCTTTACCGAGGCGCTTATGGCGTCCTCGCAGAGCGCGCCCATTGTTATAAGCTCTAAATTCAGCCTTTCAAGCTGACTGTCAAATTTATTTCTCATAATCAACCGAACCTTCCCGTAATATAATCCTCAGTGCGTTTATCCTGCGGGGTTGAGAACATTTTCTCGGTCTCGGAGTATTCTATTACCTCGCCCAAAAGGAAAAACGCCGTGTAATCGGAAATTCTTACCGCCTGCTGCATATTGTGCGTAACCATTATTATGGTATATTTCTTTTTAAGCTCAAGCGCCAGGTCTTCTATTTTTGAGGTAGAGATAGGGTCGAGCGCGCTTGTGGGCTCATCCATTAAAAGCACCTCGGGCTTTACCGCCAGCGCGCGCGCAATGCAAAGGCGCTGCTGCTGCCCGCCCGACATTGCAAGGGCGCTCTTTTTAAGCACGTCCTTGGTTTCGTCCCATATAGCGGCGTCGCGCAGCGATTCCTCCACAATTTCATCAAGCTTTGCCTTTGAGCGTATGCCGTGGGTGCGGGGACCGAAGGCTATGTTATCGTATATCGACATAGGAAACGGGTTAGGCTTTTGGAAAACCATACCCACGCGCCGGCGCAGCATATTCACGTCCATATTGCCGTAAATATCCTCGCCGTCCAGCAGCACCTCGCCCGTAATGCGGCAGCCCTCAACCAAATCGTTCATACGGTTAAGGGATTTAAGCAGGGTTGATTTACCGCAGCCCGAGGGCCCTATAAAGGCGGTTATGCTGTTTTCCTGCATACCGAGATTTATATTTTTAAGCGCCTTAAAGTCATTATACCATAAATCAAGATTTTTTACAGTAAATTTTTCCATAGTTTTTATTTCCCCTTTGCCGTAATTCTTTTAGCTATAAGACCCGACAGCATATTTATTATAAGCACCAGTATCAGCAGCACCACCGCCGTGGCGTAAGCCTCGTTCATATAAAGCCCCTCGCTTAAAAGTGCGTACATATGAACAGAAAGCGTTCTGCCCGAGTGCATTAGGTCCTTCGGTATTCCCGCAACCGTACCCGAGGTGTATATAAGCGCCGCCGTTTCGCCCATAATTCTGCCGACCGACAGTATAACGCCCGAGAGTATCCCCGGTACGGCGGAGGGCAGCACCACCTTGAAGACCGTGCGTAATCTCCCCGCGCCCAGCCCGAAGCTGCCCTCTCTGTATGCGTCGGGCACGCCGAGCAAGGCTTCCTCGGTAGTGCGCATCATAGTGGGCAGTATCATAATAGCCAGCGTCAGCGCGCCCGAAAGCATTGATTGATGAAAATGGCAGGCGATAACGAATATTAAATACCCGAAAAGTCCGTAAACTATCGACGGTATTCCCGCAAGGGTTTCGGTTGTGACCCTTACCACCGAAACCAGCGTGTTGCCGCGCTTGGCGTACTCGGTCAGGTAAACCGCCGAGAAAATGCCTATCGGCGCTGCCAGCAAAAGGGATAAAACCGTCATTATAACCGTGTTTATTATTGCGGGCATCATTGAAACGTTTTCGCTGTTGTACTTCCACGCAAAAAGCGAGGGCTTAATGTTCGGTACGCCCTTAATAAGTATATACGCCACAAGAAAAACCACAACCGCCGCCGTAAGCAATGCCGCAAGCCAGGTTAAAAGCAGCATAATAAGCGAGCCGGGGTGATTTTTGTAATTTAAGAATTTTTGCTTTAAGGAGATTTTATTTACAGCTTCCATTTACTTTTTCTCCTTTTTAACAAGTGAGAACAAGAGGTTTATTATAAGGATAAACACGAACAGCACAACCGAGGTTGCAATAAGCGCCTCTCTGTGTAAATCGGCGGCGTAGCCCATTTCGAGCACTATGTTTGAGGTTAAGGTGCGCACGCCGCTGAAAATGCTTGTGGGTATTATAGCCTGGTTGCCCGCGACCATATTAACCGCCATAGCTTCGCCTATTGCCCTGCCTATTCCCAAAATAACGCCCGCCGTAATGCCCGATTTCGCCGCGGGCAGCACCGTTCTGTAAATGCTGCGCTCGTGCGTGGCGCCCAGTGCCAGCGCGCCCTCGTAGTAGCTTTCGGGCACGGCGCGTATTGCCGCCTCGGAAACGCTTATAATGGTGGGCAAAATCATAATTCCTAACATTACAGAGGCTGTAAGCACGCTTTTACCCGAGCCGCCGAACATTTTCTGCATTGCCGGCACAATTACCACCAGCCCGAAAAAGCCGTACACAATAGAAGGTATTCCTGCAAGCAGGTCAACTGCGGGCTTGAAAATTTTATAAAGCCCTTTTGGGCAAAAGCGCGCCAAAAACACCGCGCATAAAACGCCTATCGGCACGCCGATAATTATAGCGCCTGCCGTAACGTAAATGCTGCCTATTATCATCGGCAGTATGCCGTAAAGGTCTTCAAGCGGCTTCCAGCGCTTGCCGAGAAGAAAATCGGCAAAGCCTATTTTGCCCATGGTAGGTATTCCGTTTGAAAAGAGAAACACGCATATTAAAATTACCGATATAATGGAAACGCAGGCGCAGAGCATAAACACAATGCGCATTGCCGTTTCTTTTATTTTTGAAATTGTTGTGTTCATAAATACTCCTGTCATGCGGCCAAGCCCTCGTGATTGAGGGCTAGCCGGAAAGAGGTGATTTTTACTTTATTTCGCTCCACTTTGTAAGCGAGCCGGTGTAGATGTTTTTGATCTGCTCGCTTGTAATCGCGTCAAGGGTGTTATCCTTGTTTACTATTACCGCAATGCCGTCCAATGCAATCTTAATGGAGTTAAGTCCCGCTTCCTTTTCGCTGTCCTTTACATCACGCGACGCCATACCTATATCGTATATTCCGTCAATCGCGCCCTTCATACCCGAGGATGAGTCGTTCTGCTGAACATCTATTGTAACATCGGGGTTGAGCTTTACATAAGCCTCTTTAAGCTTTTCCATTACAGGTGTTACAGAGGAAGAACCGCCTATGGTAATCTTGCCTTTTTGACCGGAGGCTTTGTAAGCGCCTGTGTTGCCCTCGCTTATATAGCCGTTCTTTTCAACTACCGCCTGACCGTCTGCGCTGAGAATAAACTTGATAAAGTCGCTCGCAACCCCCGTGGCGTCGCCCTTGGTGGCAATGTTGAAGGGACGAGAAACCTTATATTCGCCGCTCTTTACGTTATCGGTGGCAGCTTCAGCACCGTCAACCTTTAACGCCTTAACCTTGCTCTTATCAAGCGAGCCGAGCGAAATGTAACCGATAGCCGCCTTATTGCCCTGAACCGTCGTAATCATAACCGAGGTGGAGTTTGTGGTTTCTGCGGTATCAATTGTTTTATCAACCTTTTTGCCGTCGGCGTTCTTTTCCTCTATTCCCAAAAGCTCAATAAACGCGCCGCGCGTGCCCGAGCCTTCCTCACGGGTCAGTACCGATATTGCGTCTGTTCCCGTGCCTGTTCCGCCGTTATTACTGTCTGTTCCGTTGTCTGCGCCGCAGCCTGCAAGTGCGAATACTGTCATAAGGGCTGCAAGACCTAAACTCAAAATTCTTTTCATTTCTTTTAATCTCCTTTTCATCTTTCTGCCCCTATTATATTTCCCCTATGTTAAGTCTGTAATCAAAGTAATGTTAAATACGTGTTAAATAGAAAGAGAAATTGTAAAAAATGGAATTTATTATAGCGATAAAAGCTTTTTTAATACAACAAAACCCCCGCAAGAGCTTAATGCTTCTGCGGGGGTTAAACCTATTAAAATTTAAAAGCTGTCCCGCCCTGCCGTAATGCGCTTAAAATAACCTGCGGTTTGTGCAGGTGGGTGCCCGCCGCGCGGCTTCACGCTCCCTTCTTCCGAACTCGGCACAGCCGCGGGAGGTCTGCAATCCGCCGCGCGAGCAAAGGCCCCGATTTAAAGGTTGTAGGGCTATATAAGACGCGGTCCGCGAACAGCGCAGGACACTTTTTTATTTTATATTATTTGTCGTCTATCTCAAAAAAATCCTCAAGACGTTCAACAAATGCGTCGGCAATCATATCGTATTCGTCGTCGTCCTCTATTTCGTAATAGTATTCGTCGCCGTTCTCCTCTTCCTCGCCGACCTTTACTATAACCAGCTCGCCGCTGTCATCAAGCGTTTTTTGCGGGTCGTCATAAATCGGGAGCATTGCAAGGTATCTTCCCGTTTCGGTTTCAATAGCGTCAAGCACCTCAAAGGTATATTCCTTACCGTCATCGTCAGACAGGGTGACAATATCCGGGTTGTATTCGTCTTTGTTTTTAATCTCGTCCATATCAGAGCCTCCTTAGTACAAATATATTTTAACCCCAAAAGACCTTTAAGTCAATGGGAACTTTTTTCTTTTTCAAGTTCAATTACCTTTTTAAACTGCGTTTCGTAAAGCAGACGGTATTTTTCGCTTTTTTCGAGCAGCTCCGAGTGCGAGCCGCTGTCGGTAATAGTGCCGTTTTCTATTACCATAATTTTATCCGCCGCTATTACGGTTGATAATCTGTGCGCTATAACAAGGCTTGTTCTGCCCGCCATTACAGCCGAAAGCGCCGACTGTATAAGGCTTTCCGATACCGAATCGAGCGAGGATGTAGCCTCGTCCAAAATAAGTATTTTGGGGTCCTTTAAAATTACCCGCGCTATTGAAACGCGCTGCTTTTCACCGCCCGAAAGCTTTAAGCCGCGGTTGCCCACCACCGTATCGAATTTTTTGGGCAGCGATAAAATAAAATCGTAAATATTAGCCGCCTTGCAGGCGTTTTCTACCTCCTCGCGCGTGGCGTCGGGCTTTGCGTAAAGCAAATTTTCAAGAATAGTGCCGTTGAAAAGGTAGGTATCCTGCGTTACAATGCCGATATTTTGCCGGAGGTACGCAAGCGAAAAATCGCGCACGTCCGTTCCGGCTATTTTAACGCTGCCGCGGCTTACGTCGTAAAGTCGCGGTATCATGCCTATAATTGTGGATTTACCCGCGCCCGAGGTGCCTACTATTGCGTACATAGCGCCGCTCGGCACGGTGAAATTTACTCCCTTTAAAATTTCGTGACCGTTTTCATAGGAAAAATGCACGTCGGAAAACTCTATTTTGCTGTCATCAAGCGGGGGAGTTACGGGATTTTCGGGGTCTTCAATATCGCACTTACGGTCGAAATATTCAAAAATTCGGGTAAACAGCGCCATTGACCTTACAAAGTCCACCTCTAAATCAAGCAGCTGCCTTACCGGTTGGTAAAGCCTGTTGACAAGCGCTACCACTACCGATATATCGCCCACGGTAAGCGACGAATCGGTGTGGCTTATTATAAGGAAGCCGCCCACAAAATAAATGAGCAGCGGCGCTATTTGTATAAACATACCCAAAAACACGCGGAACCAGCTGCCCGCGCGCTGCTCGCGTATTGTTATTTTGGTGGTTTCATCGTTTATTTTGCGGAATTTTTCATATTCCGTTTTTTCCTTTGTAAACAGCTTTACAAGCATTGACCCGCTGACCGAAAGCGTTTCGTCTACCTGCTGGTTAAGCTCGTCCTGTTTTTCCTGCGCCTCGCTTACAAGCTCCCAGCGCTTTCTGCCCACCGCCTTTGTGGGAAGAATTAAGAGCGGCAGCACTATAAGCCCCACTATTGCAAGCCGCCAATCGGTATAGAAAAGATAAAATACGCAGGTTGCAACGGTTAAAACATTGCTGAAAACCGATGCCAGCATACCCGATATAACTGAGCTTACGCCGTTAATATCGCTGTTCATACGGGTTATTATATCGCCCTGCTTTTCATTTGTGAAAAAGCCGTGCGGCATATGCAAAAGGTGGTCGTACATCTGGTTTCGCATATCGTAAATTATCTTTTGCGAAATCCAGCTGTTTATGTATTGCTCAAGCACGCTTATAATCTGCGCGGCTGAAAGCACAATAAACGCCAGCACCACAAGCCCCAAAAGGGTTTTTACGTCGGCGCTGTCGTCCACTATCGCGTCAACTATTTTCCCCGTTATAATTGACGGGAAAAGCCCTAAGACCGCCGAAACGGCAAGGGCGGCGAAAACCGCTATGAATTGCAGCTTATACGGCGATAAATAGCCGAATATTCTTTTAAGCAACGCTTTTGTCAATTTCGGCTTGTTCTGTTTTTCTTCATCGGTTAAAAATCCGCGCGGACCGCCGCCTATCCGCATAGGCCCTCTCATTCCGGGGGGCGGGGGCATCATAGGACCCATAAGCATTTCTCCTTGCAACATATATATTTATATTTTAACATATATTTCAAATATTGTAAAGTTTTGAACAAATTGTTAATTTAACTAAAAGTTATCAAAAAGCACTTGACAAACTATAAATTATGCTTTATAATAAAACCAGACAAAAGGAAAGGAGATGAAAACAAGGATGAGAGAGGAAGTTCCACCGGCTTACTTTTAAAATAAAATGAAAGTGGTGAATCCAATGAAGTAATAAAAGGGCAGTCGCGGCAGGCGGCACTGAAATGATAATAAAATCTAAATGATTTTTTAATAGATAACCCGAAAAGGTGATTAAAATGATTGTGAGGAAATCACAGCACAAATAAATCAATACGGGTGATACCAATGTACTATTTATTAAACGGCTCGGTTAGCTCAGATACATAAATTTCGCGATATTTGATTGTTCTTGATATGCCAAAGGGCATTAGCACAAATTCAGTTAATATTAAAATAAACCGTTCAAGGGTTAAGTATATAGGGTTAAATTACAGAGCTTTCCAAAATTGAATAAGTAAAAAAATCTAACAGCCGCGGCAGAACACCGCGGCTGTTTTGCTGTAAACGCTCAAATATCGTCCTTTTCCTTAATTCTGTTTCCAAAGGCGTAAATTTTAATTATAACGAATGTTATCGGTCCGCCCGCAGCGGTAGCCAGCACGGTTGCCCAGAACTGGTCGAGCTGCCACAGGTTTATTGTTATAAATGAAACCAGTGTATATATAATTAGGTTGGGTATATAGGAAATAAGGAAACGCAGGTATTTTTTCAGGCTTAAACGGCTTTTAAAAACAATAAGGCTGTTAAGAATATAGTTTATTGTGAGCGATATAAAAAAGCCGATATGCGCGGAAATATTCTCTTGAATTTTAAAATGAGCAAGCCAGGAGAAAAAAGCGGTATTAAATGTATTTATTATCCCTATAGCGCAGAAGCCTATAAATTTCTTGTTAAGAAACATAGCTTTTAAACGTTTTAAAAATTTCAAGCTTTTTTCACCTCGGGGCGGTATAGTGTTTTATTGCTGAGTATGCCTAATTATACCAAAACGCGGCATAAATAACAATAGGCGTTTTTCCTTGCGTGCCTGAATTATTTTTCGCCTAAAAAAGCAAGCACACATTCTTTAAGCTGCGCGGTGCCGTCCGGCATACGGTTGCCGCTGTTCATTCCCATGCCAAGTTCTCTGCCGACCTCCGGTGTGACCTTAACGGTTTTTACGCCGTTGGTCCTGCCGCGAATCATCATTTCGCTCATCATTGTTATTCCAAGCCCCTTGCTCACCATTCGTATTACCGTTTCATCGTCAACGTGCGCGGGGCGTATGTTCGGCTTTACGCCGTTATTGTAAAACTCGCGGTTTACATCTATATCAAATTTGCCGTAGGGCATTATAAATTCCTTGCCCTCAAAATTTTTAATAGGAAATTCATTGCTGCCAGAAACAGGATAATCCGGCGGCAGAACGGCATACATTATATCGTTGTAAAGCGGCGTCCAGTCACAGCCCGCAGCCCTTTCCTTAGCGGCAAAAATAACGTCGGTTTTTCCTTCCTCCAGCAGCTCAAACGGCTCAATTGCATTATCCACCATTCTGAGATCAACGTTAATATCGGGGCGTACCCTGCGAAAACGGTAGAGAATTTCGGGCATCCAGTGCATTGCAATGCTGGCATATGCCGCCACGCGTATGGTTTCATTCTTTTTTTCGGTTATGGCGGAAATGCGGTTTTCAAGGTTGGCGTTTGCCCGCAAAAATTCCCTTATATAGGGCATAAGCTCTTTCCCCGCGGCGGTAAGTGAAATTCCGCTGTGGTCGCGCTGTATCAGCGTAAGCCCTATATCGCGCTCAAGGCTGTCAAAAAGGTGTGTAAGCCCCGATTGGGTGTAGCCCACCACCTCCGCCGCCTTTGAAAGACTGCCGAGATCCACCGCCGTCATAAGTATTTCAAGCTTTTTTCCGTCCATATTGTTACCTCTGTGTATTACAAATTGTCATATAACTATTATAACAGATTGTTTTACATTTTTCAACATTTATAGTAAAATACCAATTGAGGTGTTTTACTTAATGAACATAAATAAACTGACATTAAAACAAAAAATTCTTGTTGCCGGAACGCTTTTCGGAATGTTTTTCGGCGCGGGGAATCTGATTTTCCCTGTTCACTTAGGGCAAATGGCGGGGGAAAATGTTATTCCCGCTATGATAGGATTTATAATTACCGCAGTGGGTATTCCGATTTTGGGTGTCGCCGCAATAGGCATAACCCACTCTGACGGCTTGCAGACCCTGTCCTCAAAGGTGGGCAAGGGCTACGGAATATTCTTCACCTGTATTTTATACCTTACAATAGGGCCGCTTTTCGCTATTCCGAGGTGCGCTACCGTGTCCTTCACAACAGGCGTTACGCCAATGCTTAAAAACAGCTCAATGGAGTGGCTCGCCCTGCTTATTTTCTCGGTGGTGTTTTTTGCGCTGGTTCTCTTTTTTTCGCTTCGCCCCGGCAAAATAACCCTTTGGATAGGCAAAATTATAAATCCCATATTTCTTATTTTTCTTGCTGTATTGGTATTTGCCGCGCTTTTATCGCCCGGGGCGTCCGTTTCGGAAATTGAACCTGCCGAGGGCTACAAAAGCGGTGCGTTTTTCTCATCCTTTATAGAAGGCTACGGCACTATGGACGCAATAGCCGGTCTTGCGTTCGGTATAGTTGTAATTGACGTTATACGCCGTATGGGAGTTGAAGATGATAACGCGGTTGCCCGCGATGTTCTGGGCTCGGGCGTGCTTACGGGCATTTTAATGGCGGTAATTTATGTTTTCACCATTCTTATGGGCGCGCAGTCACGCGGGCTTTTTGAAATATCGGAAAACGGTGGCATTGCCCTGACCCAAATTGCAGGGCATTATTTGGGCGGCGCGGGAAACATTATTCTTGCCGTAACCATAACCTTTGCCTGCCTTAAAACCTCAATAGGGCTTGTAACCTCCTGCTCTGAAACATTTGTTAAAATGACAAACGGCAAGGTTTCCTATAAAACCTGGGCAATTTTATTCACCGTATTTTCCTTTGCGGTTTCAAATGTGGGCTTAAGCGCCATAATAGAATACTCTGTTCCTATGCTTATGCTTATTTACCCGCCCGCAATAGCGCTTATAATATTGGCGTTCATCGGTAAATTTTTCAAGCACGACAGAGCCGTTTACATATGCGTTATGATAGGCACCTGGGCGGCGGCAATTTTTGATTGCTTTAAAACCCTGCCTGAATTTTTACAGAAGACCTTAAGGCTGGATGTTTCGGTAAGGCTGGCGTCAGATTATCTGCCCCTGTTTGATAAAAACCTAGGTTGGCTGCTGCCGGCGCTTGCAGGCTTTTGTGTGGGCATTATAATTCACCTGATAAAAAGAAGAAAATAATATAAAAAACTCCGCAGGCGGGAAAGTTGTTTGCGGAGTTTTTTTAATATTACACCTTGAATGTGCAGCCGGGTTAGTGTATAATCAAGTTAAAAACTGACAGAGAGGCTAAATTTTGTGAAAAATCTGATTGTAAATATTTATAAAACGCTTTTCTTCTTTGACCTTTCAATAGTTATTGCCTACTATCTGCCCACAATAAGGGCTAAAAACGCCGCAATGCAAAGCCTGTGGCGCGAGGGTATTTTTTTGGCGGTTATGATAGTGTTCACCTTTATATTTAAAAGGGTGGTGGAACGTAATCGGCTTAAAATATTCAACACCTCAAATAAGCTGAGGCATTACAGTATAGGTCTTATTACCGGACTTGTGCCGTCGGCGTTTACGGTGCTTGTGCTTATGCTTATAAGGAAAATGAAATTTTCCGGAATAAACCGCCCGGGGCACACGCTTATCTGGCTGGCGGCAATTTTTCTTAACGTGCTTGCAACCGAGCTTTTGCTGCGCGGCTATCTTTTCAGGCTATACAGGCGGTATTACGGGTTTGCGGCGGTTGCGGTTGTAATAACGCTGCTTTATATATCGCTGAATCCCGGTATATTCAAACACGGAATTATCTACCCGGCAAATATGCTGCTTAATAATTTTATTTTATGCCTGCTTGCGGAGTACTCGTATTCGCTTTTAGCTCCGGTAACGGCACATTTCGCATATAACGCCGTAAGCTCGCTTGTGCTCGGCAGCCTTTCGCTTTATGCCGAAAATCCGTATCTGCTTAAATTCACCTTCAGCGGTAATAAAATTCTTTCGGGCGGCAGCGTAAGGCTTGAAGGCAGCATTATTATGCTGATAGCTCAACTGGCAATTTGCGTGTACTTTATTGTAAAGCTGAGAAAACGGAAAAAAATATAATTCCTTAAGATAACACAACCCCTCAGTGTGCAACACTGAGGGGTTGTGTCAGTCTGTCGATAAACCTAAAATTTTATTTTTGCGGCGTTCACGCCGCATCTTTCGTTTTTCCGCTGACATGCGCGGCGGAAAAACACATTATAAGCGAAAAACCGCTGAATAAGCGGTTTTTCAAGGGCACTGGGGTGGTATTGGCGGGGATAGAGTGCAGTCCGAAAATCTTTGATTTTCGAGCGAGCGGCATTCCCGTCCAAGAGCGTGTCGACTTTTTCGACACGCTCACACAACCCCTCAGTGTGCAACACTGAGGGGTTGTGTTTTGCTATAATTATTTACCTTTATGGCAGGAGCCCGCCATAGCACAGTGGGCGCAATTGCAGCCGCAGGAGGATTTACCCTTTTTCTTATTTCGCACAAGGTTTACTATAATAGCAGCAACAACGGCGATAAGCACAAGGCATATAATTACGGTAGCAACATTTGCTTTTAACCACAACAACATACAGAAGACTCCTTTCAAAGAATAGATGTTTTTTAAGCTTTTACTTTTGAAGTAAGCTTTGTAGCCTCTTTATAAGGACGGAACAGCATGTAAACTATAAGCGCAAGCAACGCAACCGCGAAGATAAGACCTATAACATTTACATTGCCGGTGAACAAGCCGCCGAACTGATTTATCATAAGAGCTATGACGTAAGCAAAGCCGCACTGATAGCCGATTGCAAACCAAGTCCATTTCGGGCTGTTCATTTCACGCTTGATAGCGCCGATAGCCGCAAAGCAGGGTGCGCAAAGCAGGTTGAACACAAGGAACGAATACGCGGTGATTCCCGTGAACGCAGCGGCGATGTTCTGGTAAACGCTTGCGTCTCCGCCGCCGTAAAGTATACCGAGAGTACCGACGATGTTTTCTTTCGCAACAAGACCGGTAATGGAAGCAACGGCAGCCTGCCAGTTACCCCAGCCGAGAGGAGCGAATATCCAGGCGATAGCGCCGCCGATCTTGGCAAGGATGGAAGAATCTATTTGATCCTCTGTGAGCATTCCGAACGAGCCGTCTGCCCAGCCGAAGTAGGTGGTGAACCAAACGAATATGGTGGAAAGAAGGATTATTGTACCAGCCTTCTTGATGAAGGACCAGCCGCGCTCCCACATTGAACGGAGAACGTTGCCGAGTGTCGGCCAGTGGTAAGCCGGCAGCTCCATAACGAACGGGGCAGGCTCGCCTGAGAACATCTTTGTTTTCTTAAGCATAATGCCCGAAACGATTATTGCAGCCATACCTATAAAGTAAGCCGAGGTTGCAACCCAGGCGGAATTGCTGAAGATAGCGCCCGCAATCATTGCGATAAACGGAGTCTTAGCACCGCAAGGTATAAATGTTGTTGTCATTATATCACCCATTTTCTATTAAATCAAGTATTTTGGTAATTATTTTTAAAAATATATTCGATTATTTCATTTTCACAATATTTGATAAATATTGTGAAAATATTAACCATTTTAAATGATTAACGATATATTCTAAAAATATACGCCTTCATAAAAACTGTTGACAATTTAGAAATCATATGATATTATTTATGCAAACGATTGCACAGATATAAAATTTAATCTGTGCATTTTAACCGCCTATTTCCGCAAACGATTGCACAGGAGGT
>URPQ01000009.1 GCA_900549755.1 uncultured Oscillospiraceae bacterium | reverse complement strand
GCCGTTAGTCCGCTTTATACCTGGCAGGATAAATCGGGTGAATTAAAGTATAATGATACAACATTTTCCGAATACCTTGCTGATATTACAGGTTTTAACGCATCGTCGGGCTACGGGCTTGTGACGGACTTTGCGAATCGAAAGCTTAGTCGTGTACCCGAAAATGCCGCGGGGCTTTGCAATATTCAGGATTACATTACAATGAAGCTGGTAGGCGGCAAAACGCCCGTTACGCACATAAGCAACGCTGCGGGTCTTGGTTTTTATTCGTTTGATACTTTTGATTTTGACAGCTCAGCTCTTGAAAAAATAGGGTGTGACAGAAAAATGCTGCCGAGAGTGACCGCAGAACCCGAGGTTATAGGAGCGGATAGCGACGGAATACCCGTAACCGTAGCGGTAGGGGATAATCAGGCAAGCTTTTTAGGCTCGGTTACAAACAAGGAAAGTGTGCTTGTAAACATCGGCACAGGCAGTCAGGTATCGGTGCTGACAGATAAAAAAAGCGGCTTTGCCGCGGGTGAAATACGCCCGTTTTCAAAAACCGAAAATCTGCTTGTGGGCGCGCCCCTTTGCGGCGGCAGGTCATACGCGCTGCTTAAAAGCTTTTTTGAAAAAACGCTTGATTGCTTCGGCGTGACAGCCGATAATATCTATTCTGTTATGGATAAAATGGCAGCAGAAGACACAGACAATTGCTCTCTTTCGGTTGATACGCGCTTTTGCGGCACAAGACGCGAGTCGGATGTAAAGGGCGCTGTATTGCAAATAACCGAGGATAATTTTACTCCTCAGCAGTTGACGCGCGGTTTTCTTATAGGTATGTGCCGTGAATTATATGCGTTTTATGAGCAAATGGAAAAGCTTACGGGGAAAAAGCGCACAAATCTTGTTGGTTCGGGAAACGGCGTGAGGAAAAATAAGATATTACAGCATTATTTGGAGGAAACCTTTAAAATGTCGATTGAAATTCCCGCAAATACCGAAGAAGCGGCATTTGGTGCTACGGTTTTTTGTCAAGGAACTTTAAAGGATGGAAATAAATGATATTAAGGTCAATAATATCATTGCTGTATTTTTAGTTTTTCCGCACACCTGCAAATGTCTATGTATTTCTGCGTTTCGCTTTCGCTTTTATCCTTAAAAAAGTCGATAGCAGATTTAGAGATATTCGTAGCCGGAATATCAGGATAAAGCGCAGCGTCTAAGCTGACATTAAGCTCTCTGCACAACAGGATTATAGTTTCAAATTTCGGGTTGCCCTTGCAATTCTCTATACCCTGTATTGTGCGGATACTCATTTTCAGTCTTTCGGCAAGCTCTGCCTGAGTTATGTTTTCTCTTTTTCTTGCGGTACGAATGGAAAAAGCTAATCTTTCATATGTATTTTGCATTATAATAACACCTCATATTTATTTTAATATGAAGTGTGGCTCACATAAATTACATTGTAATTCGTATAATATGAGTTATAATGCGTATTCGGAAAGGAAGTAATATATGGCGCTTTTGTTTCAAAAGGAGTTAGGCTAAGAACGGCGGAGGCCGTTTTAAAAAAACAGCCGATTTTGAAACAAAAGAAAACAATTTAAAATGTGCGGCAGCGAGTTGCGGTTCTTTATGTGAGCCGCAGCTCGTTTTATATGTATCAAAACACATATCTTGTGACGGGTGCCGCTCACCGCCGCCCTTTATAAGTCTTTAAAAAACAAGATTTATAAAAGGTGGAATAAAAATGTTTAAAAGAAATGACGGAAAAGGTGTAAACGCCATGCAAAACAGATTTACCGCTCTGCTTAAAACTGCTTTGCGCAACCGTAAAATAGATTATATTACAGAGCAAGGCAAAAGATACGGCAAGGAATTTCCGCTTGTGGATTATGTAGGGCTTGCCGGTGATGAATATGATTTTATTCAGGCAATTATAGATTATGATGTTCTTAAAACGGCACTAAAATCTTTTTCTGATAGAGAAAAGAAAATAATTGTAGCTCATATTCTTGAAGACAAGGACTTTGCAGAGATAGGCAGGTGTTTGGGATTAACATATAAAGGCACGGCAACCGCGTTTTACCGCGCCATAACAAAGCTGCGCGAAACATTGGGGAGGTATCGGGATGAATTTTAAGGAGCTTATTTTTGCCGCTCAAAAGGGCGATGCAAATGCCTTTGAAACCATTTTCGCTATGTACCGCCCGCTGCTTATGAAAGAGTCTATTATATGCGGAGTTTTTGACGAGGATCTCTTTCAAGAGCAATGTATTGTTTTAAGCAGATGTATAATGCTGTTTAGAAGTTAAAAAAGGGCAGGGGCGGAAAACCGCTCCTGCCTGACCTATCTTTTTCTGAACATTGATAAAGTATCGGTTATAGCCTGTATGTCGTTATCATCAAACGGCACATTGTTTTGCTTTTGCGGCGTATCTTTTATACCCGCATCCGGTTTAGGCACCGCATTCTCTCCCCTGTTCTCCATATAACGATTCACTGCGGAAATAATCATTGCCTCAATATCAGTCTGAGTATTATCAGATATATCCGGCGTTTGGGTGCAATGTATGTAATGGGTTATGGCGTTGGATATAAACTGCGCCTTGCTCCGCCCCTGTGAATTGAGTAATTCTATTACCTTTCTGTGGCACGGGTCTGCGGGATTAAACTGTATAAACACCACCCCCAGACCACAAAAATACGCCGCAATATGAAAATTAGGCGCAAAAACAATGAAATCATCATAAAACCTCCTTTGGTATTGATGACTCCATTATAGTTCACTGTGGTTGTTGCGAAAATATAATCCTTACAATTGTGCCTGGGAAGCGCTACTGTGCTGTTCCTTTTAGAAATCCTCAGGATTAAATATTCCTTTGCATAAGATTTGCTTGTTGCCGTGATCAATTGCTATTAACATAATGCAGCTTCCTTTCAAAAATGTTTTATACTAATTAAATACGGTTTTAATACGCATTATTCAACAAAAATTTATATAAACTATGCGATAGCATATAATATAAATTATAGTGTGTTCAAATAAGTGGCTTTTCTTTTTATAATTATAGCATAAAAAATATGCTATTGTCAGGAATGATGAAAATGGAAAAATTATCGGTAGGAAACAGAATCAGAGAAGTCAGAAAGGCAAGAGGACTTACCCAAGAGCAGCTTGCGGAAATGGCAAATATGAGTACGGGATTTTTAGGCGAGGTAGAACGGGAGGAAAAGCTGCCGGGTCTTGAAATATTTGTAAGTATTGCTATTGCCCTTGATATATCAACGGATTATATTCTGCGGGATACCGTTCCGTCCGTCAAGCACTTTGTAGATGACGAAACCTTGAGGCTAACAAGTAAGCTCTCGCCGGGGCATAGAAAAGTAGTTAATAATTTGATTTACGCATATGTAAAAAGTGTGAGTTGAGAATCGGGTTAAACCGATTCTTTTTTTATGCTGTAAAACATAATTCGACAAATATTTTAAAACTGATGTGATAATATTGATTATAGCATAGAATATATGCTATAATGTGTATAAAATGGAGGAATTGAAAATGAAAGAGGAATTTAAGAAAAAGGAAATGTCGGAAAAAATTATTATGCTGCTGGAAAGCTCCTGCAAGGATTTTAAAGGCATTAAAACGGCGTATGCTGAAGCCTGTGCAGAATTAAGAAGTAAATTTGAGTATACGGACAGGATAACAGAATATAATAATTGTATTGCGGCATATGAAACCGAGCTTGCATTTGAACAGGGAATCAAGGATAATCTTAATTACTTTAATAACCAAAATAAGATATTATCTGATGATTATTACAGTGTTCTCGAAAATATAATAAGGCAGAAAACTAAGAGTATTATTACGGAACGGCAAAAACTTGTTAAGCTGCTGCCCGCAAGCCTGATTTCAGCCTATGACGCGGTTATAGAGTATACGGTGTTTTTAGACACCTACATTCCGAAATTAGCGCATTATTACGGGTTTGTATACGGAAACAAAAACAATTACAACCCGGATTCGGAAGTATGTAAAAAATACAGGGAATGGTTAAGTACATATCTCGGTATAGAGCCGGAGGGAGAAAACAATGCTTTACTATAAGAATAATCGGTTTTATATAGGCGGAATGAGCTTTGCGCTGCCTGAAAATATTTATGTGGTTACTGATTTTGAGCGCACGACCGCCAACGGCTTTGCATATATGAGCAGAGATAGAAAAATAACCGTTACCGTGGGTACGGATAATTCCGAGGAAAGTTTAGAGGAATACATTAAATCGGAAGATTTTGCGGATAACGGCTTTAAGGTGCTTGATATAATGCAGGGCGGATATTCCGGGCTGAAAGGCACGGCCGCGCTTTACGGCAGTGAAACATGCGAATATTGCGAAATAAGGTTACTTTTACCGCGTCCGACCGAAGACGAAAGAATGTTTATTATTTTTGCAGAGGTACGAAAAGCGGATATACCGATTAAAGAGGCGGTAAAGCATACTGCCGTAACAGAGCTTATTATGAGCCTTAAAAAAGATTTGTCCGATTAGTCTTTTAAATTTTTTTGCACATAAACTATGCTATAACCTACATACAAAGCTATCGTGTGTTCAAACTCTGAAAGTATTTTATTATACTTTATAGAGTAGAAATAATGCTATAGCAGAGGTGCGGGTTATGGATAAGATTGAGTTTGGAAAAAGATTGAAGCTTTTACGGACTAAGGCAAACTATACGCAGGAGAAATTAGCGGAAATGGCAAATATGAGTTCGGCATATTTAGGCGAAATAGAGCGGGGCAAAAAGGTTATAGGGCTTGATAAGTTTATAAATATAATTAACGCTCTCGGACTGTCGGCGGATTATGTTCTCTGCAACGAGCTGCAGAGCGGGGAGCCGTATGTTTTTGACGACTTAACAGCAAAGCTTAAAGACCTTGACCCGAAACAGCGTAAAACCGTTTTGGATATTGTTGACGGGTATCTTAAAAATATTTAATAGGTATTTTCTTTTATTTAAAATATTGAAAGTCTTTAGAAATACGGAATTTCAAATGTTTTCGGCTCCATTCTGAAAAGAGTGGAGTCTTTTTATTTATTGGTATTTACAGAATATTCCTTATTTGATATACTGTATATGGGCAGCTGTGAAAACACCCCCTAAACAAAAAAGAAAGGAATGTTCTTATGAAAGAAAAACGGCAATTTCAAAACAGGCTTATTTCATTAGCATTGGCAATATTATTTGTTTTGCTTCCCACCAATTCTCTGATGACAACCGCGCAAATTTTCAGTGGCAGTTACTCGAATTCGGATCTCTCAGAAGACAGTACCTTTGTTTTATCAAAATCAAATGTTCAAATCGGGGATGATTACAACCCCGAAATGCAATACAATGATGAAACTCAAACATTTTCTGCCGTTAGAGTAACCGCAGCCAAAATTGACGAAATGGTACTCCTTACCCAGAAATGGTTGAATCAGGAATACGGGAATGTTTCGGGTTTCGGTTCTGTAACGGAAAACGGGAAAACCGGTTGGAATGTTATTTACGGTCTTACAAGAGCACTCCAACATGAATTGGGAATAACCGAGCTTGCAGACAATTTCGGACCGTCTACAAAAGCACTGTATGCAAAGAATCCGTTGCGTAGGCAGGACAATGTTAAGGATAGAAAATTCGCCATATTGCAGGGCGCACTTTGGTGTAAGGGCTATAATCCCGGTTATTATCTAAAGGAAGACCCCGATACAGGTAAGGTCAGCTTTGAAGAAATATTCAACGCACGGGTGGAAGAAGCGGTTATCTCACTGAAAACCGACGCAGGCTTTATAAATCCCGACGGCGTTGTTACTCCTAATGTTATGAAAGCGCTGCTTTCTATGGATTCGTTTAAACTTTTAAGCGCATATTACGGCGGTACTTATGAAGTCCGTTCAATGCAGCAGAAATTTAACCGTACATATGAGGATTATATAGGCGCGCTTATACCGTGCGACGGAGTATACGGCAGAAGCACAAGCAAGGCCTTGGTATATGCGTTACAGGCAGAGGAGGGTATGCCTGTCGGTACGGCAACCGGTAATTTCGGTGCTAAAACGCAGGAATTATGCCCGCAAATACCGTATGTAAGAAATTCGAGCGCGGCTAAGGACTATAACGGCAACTACTATACAGACGCTAAGCTTGCGGAAATAATAGGATTGGTACAGTTTGGACTTTTCCTTAACGGTTTCGGGGATGGTATATTTGACAGAAGATTCAATCCCGTTACACAGCAGGCTGTTCTTGATTTTCAGGCTCATTATGCTCTGCCGAGAACAGGAAAAGTGAATCTGGATACATGGATGTCGCTGTTTATCAGTAGCGGCAATCCAAAACGTTCTGCCATAGCTGCGGATTGCGCCACCATACTTAATGCGGCAAAGGCAAAGACGCTTTATGATAACGGATACAGATATATAGGCAGATACTTGACCGGCACCTACGGCGGCGGAATAAGCAAGGCCTTGACTGTAACGGAAGCCAAAACAATTCTGCGTGCCGGTTTGCGGTTTTTCCCCATTTATCAAACAAGCTCAAATAAGGTTGAGTATTTCACACCCGAAAAAGGCGTTTCAGACGCACAATCCGCAATAGAGGCGGCAGATAATCTCGGTCTTCCGGCTGATACAATTATTTATTTTGCAGTGGATTTTGACGCGATGGATTACCAGATAACCGGCAGCGTTATTCCGTATTTTGAAAAGGTTTATGATGAGGTCTCAAAAAGCAGCTATAAGGTAGGAGTTTACGGTGCGAGAAATGTTTGCACCCGTGTATCCAATGCCGGCTATGCCTGCAGCAGCTTTGTGGGGGATATGTCAACAGGCTTCAGCGGAAATTTAGGCTTTAAAATTCCCGATAACTGGGCGTTCTCTCAATTTGCCAATTTAGAAGGCAGCAACGCTTTGGGGACAGGCGACGGAAGAATAGAAATAGACAAAAATGCTTTTTCCGGCAGAGATCAAGGTGTGTCGATGTTAAGGTCTGCTAAAAAAGCAATTTATGTTCTTCCGGGATATTTAGGCTCGCGGCTTTACACAGAAGACGGTAATGAATATTGGGCGGATCAGGACAAATTAAGCAGCGATATTACCGACTATGTTATTTTAGGAGAAGTAAGTGCACGAAAAGATATTTTGCGCCTTGACAAAAACGGAGAAAATTCAAAGGTGCATCCGGATATTTCAAAGGATTTTTACGGAACCGAAATGAACCCGGGCGAAGGTGGAGTATATAAGCTGCTTGTAAACACTTTGAAAAAGCAATGCAAGGGTTACGATGTGGTGTTTTTTCCGTATAACTGGCTTGCTGACTTGAATGATTCGGCTAACGAGCTACAGAACCATATTAACGGTAACGGATATGAAAGCGTAGTGTTTGTCACTCACAGTACCGGCGGTTTGTTAGCGGCAAGATATATTGCAAAGAGTGTTGCAAATAAAAGAAAGGTTGAAAAAGCAATTCTTATTGCAGCACCGTTATACGGCACCTATTATGCGCTTGATCCGCTGGAAAGCGGAAAAGTGGATATGGTGGATGAAATATTAGCCGAACAGTTAGAAAGTATAACTGACAATAAGTTCATAAAATGGTGGGCATATAGATTTACATATCTGTTTGTGCGTGCGGCTGTTCATAATTCACCTACAACCTATCAGCTTTTGCCGAGTATAGAATATTTAAAACTTATGCCGCAGATGTATGAAGATGAATTTAAAAACAGCAAGGCAATTACCACCTTAAATGACTATTACAGTATTTTAAACAGAAGTCCGAATCTCAATTCTAATCTTACTGACGGTAATAAACGCAGTCATAAAGCCTTTCGGAATAATATAGGCGACATTGTATCGGTGTTACAAAGTGTTGATACAACTCTTATTGGCTCAAGTAAAGGATTTGACACGACATCGGTTGTACGATATAAGACAAATTTGCTTGGGCAATCTGTTATAGATGATGTCGCTAAATCAGTCGAAGGTGACGGAGTAGTATTGGCAGCCAGTGCGTTTGCCTTGTCGGGCGATAGAAAACACCGTTTAAAATACAAGGATTTTGCAAATGAGGGTTCATACGGCCATATGGATTTGGCTATGCGCAGGGCACCGATTCAATATGTATGTGATACAATCAACGGTAAAGCCTATATTTCTCCGGCAGATACAAATTCCTTGCTGGCGGAAACGAACGATACAGACAACGGTATGGCGGATAATTTAAAAATAAAGTATTCGGGCAACAGCTTTTTAACAGTAAATATTTACGATGAAGAGAACAATAATGTTGCGCAAATATCCGAAAATAAGTATTTCGGTTTTAACAGCGATACTTTCAGTTTTACACCGCTTGAAGTGGAGGATGATAATTTCAGCGCGATAATTTATATGCCGAATTATGGCTATCGCGTTGAATTCAGTTGCGGTAACAGTGTAGGAACTTCTGTGGATTTCAAGGCCGAGGTTTCAACTCTTGACAAAGACGGTTGGCGAAAGACAAGCGTTTCCGATTCTGTGGCCCAAACCTCGGGAAATGGGTTACTTGCGTCTTATGACGGAACAAATAATCCTATTTCGGCGGAAAATATTACATCTGCGGTCGGAGGTACTGTCAATAATCATTTTACTGATTGGAGTTTGGCATCTGACATAAATCTTGATCTTAATGCTGCAAAAAAGATAGATGTTTCGGGTGACGATGCAGAATCCGTATCCTCGCTTCTTACTTGGAGTTCGTCGGCTGATTCCGTTGCGTCTGTTTCATCAAACGGCACGGTGACTGCATTAGGTTATGGAAAAACAACAATATCCGCAACGGACGGTAATAAAATAGAAAGCTGCGAAATTACCGTTAATTTAGTGCCGACATCCGTTAACATTCAAAATATTATTATGACCGTAGGGGAAAGATATGTAATCGCTCCGGAATTTATACCGGCAAATTCTACCGACACAGATGTTTCCTATACCTATGAAGAGGGAACGGTTATTAAAATTGATGAGTTCGGCGTTATACAAGCTCTTGCTCCGGGAACAATATCCGTGACGGCAAAAACGGGAAACGATATTACAGCTGCCTTTACAGTAACGGTTACAGACGCCGATTTCACAAGAAAATCCGGGGATACAAACGGAGACGGAACGGTGGATATAATAGATCTTATACGGGTAAAAAAGCATATTGCCGGAGTTATGACTTTGACCGGAATTGACTTCGATACGGCTGACATTGATAAAAACAGCATTCTAGATTCTGCTGATTTAACTCGACTTCGGAAAATACTTTTAGGTATATAGAAAAAGGGTGAAACATAATGAAAAATAAAAGTATTATTTTAAAGGTTATTGTTTCGGTCGTTGCTGTTGCCGCGGTTATCTGTGCTGTATCTTTGACTCGCGATTTAATGAAAAAACATCGTATCGAAACAAGAAAGCCTATTCTTAAAGTAATGTCAAGAAGTTCAGGGGGATGGATTACTTCCGGGAAAGAGCATTTTTACATCGTATATGATAACGGTGATTATGAAGAAACAGAAGAATTTCAGTGTTCGGGTACGGAAGTCTATAAATTATATATGGTAGATGATATTGAAACTGATTTGGAAGGTATGCCGGCTTACGCCAAAAATATAATTGAATATGCGGATAATCTTGAAAACAGCAATATATTTAATCTTTATGTGATAGGAAACAGGTGCTTTTTTGATATTCACGACAGCAGAGGAATGCGTAAAAAGTATACAAGTACAGTCTTTGAATATTTTCCTGACGATAATTCCGTAAAGAGAATAGTTCAATTCAAAGATTATTACACACAGTATGTTGAACTTTACTGATTACCTCTTACTTTTCCGAGGCGTTATCTTTTCCCGATATTGTAGACGCATATTTATATATAGAAAAACACGGGCTTGAAAAACTTGCAACAGTAATAAAAAGGTATTAAATCCCTGCTGACTTCAACGGTGAAATCGGCAGGGATTTTACTAATTGCGGTTTTTAATTTTTTTGGTCATAAATTTGGGAGCTTTGACAGATTAAAAAAGAAGGTCATGATTATTTGCTTTCAAGAGATTCCTTAAAGGCTTTCAGTTGTTTTGAAAGTGTATCGGAAAATTTATTCCATTCGGAAATATAGTTTGCTATGTCCGAAGCGGTGCAGAGCTTTATATCCGAAAGAACAAATTTTTCAAAGCTGTTTTTCCTGATTATATTATACGGAACGGTTATAATTCCCTCTTTAACAAGAACAAAGTATACTCCGGTATGTTTACCGTCAGAAATCGGATAATTCCAAAACAAATAATCGGCATAATTTTTCCTGTTTTGTTCGGCTGTGACGACTAATGCGTTATAATCTCCGCCGTTTGAATACAAAAGTTTCCTAAACTCTTTTTCGGAAAGCAGCTTTTCCGAATCAACGGCAGTGTCTCCCGCCAAACATAACTTTGACTCTATATCCGTTTTATAGGTGGAATCAAAGTTTATCCCTATAAGCCAAAGTGCGTTTTGGGTAGCGAAACACTCTTGCCAGCGCGCGCCTAACGCAATGCCGAGCAGCATTGAAGATAAACGCATACCTATAAATTTCGCACTGTCGCTGTCTTCGGGTATGCTGTCCTCGGTCGTTTTGTCGTCCGCCTTAACAAATTCAAGCAGCGTTTTAAGCTCCGCAACACTTAACCGCCTGTTCATTATTCGTACAGACCAGTATTCCGCATCCTCAAATGCGGCACAGCACACTGTTTTTTCCTTTAAAATCTTAGCTAAAGCTTTTTCTATGTAATGCGAAACCTCATACCATTCAAGTTTGACGGACGAATATAAATTATTTTGCATTTTAAAATCCCCCCCTTATCAGGCAATTTTCTGTTGACCCCAGCGAATGTACGAGTGTCCGTTTTCATCCTTTTCCTTACACATAATTTGGGATATAAGGTTATAGTCAACTCCGAACTTCTCATATATTTCGTCAAGGTCGGTCTTTTTGCCCTTCATAAACAAATTAAGCTTTTCCTTACACATAACCATTTGCAGCAGGTTTGCCTCTATACTGTCCTCGGCGGTCACAAAGTAAATATCCTTGTAATCCTTTGAGGTGTAGCGTATAAACCGCATATAAAACTGGCTCATTTTAGCGTTATTGTAATGCAGCTCAGGCAGAAACACCTTATTGACATACTCAAAATTAACGCTTGATGGCAGGCTCTGCTGTGTGCAAAGCAAAATACCGTTTCCGCTTTCTTTGAGCGTTTTACGCAGTCTTTTGCGGTTTGCAAAGGTCATTTTACCCGTCACCGTAAACAGTGCTCTGTCGGGAAATTCCTGCTCTAAAGCCTCTTTATACATTTGAAGAACATCTAAGTGTCTGACTCCTATCGCAACAATCTCATCACTGAAATCTGACACCATATTTACTACTTCGGATATTTTGGTGGGCGTTCCCCCGGTGTACTCTTTAAGCGTATTCGGTGCCGCACTTATTTTCATAAGCATAGATATTTGCTGTAAAATAACAAGTGCGCTGTCCTTACGGGAATTGCCCGTACTCGTAAAGTATTCATCCTTCAGCTTGTAAAACTCTTTCATTGCGATTTCGTATATCTCTCTTTCCTCTGCCGACATTTTTACAGGCACCTGATGAATCCTGCGTATTTCCTTTCCGACAACCTCCTCGAAGGTTCTTGTGATTACAGTCTTACCGAGCAGCTCGTCAAGAACATCCGAGTTATAAATATCCTGCGTCATTTTCTCAATTCCGAAAACCGTAGCCTTGCCCGGCAGGTGCGACGCCTTAAAAAGATTGTAGCCCCTTTTATATGCCGGTATCGGCATACTGAAATACTCGTTCTGCTCGTCAGACAGATATGCTTCCCCGTTCTCATAATCATAGGAATAGGTTTCCCTGCACCAAGAAATCATATTTGCCGAGTTGTTATACATAAGCTCAAGCTGCGGGGCAAATTCGACTATATTGTTTCTTGTGCTGGTGCCCGTTGCCAAAAGCTTTGCTTTGCACCGTCTGAAACAGTCAAGCACGCTTTTTGCGGTTGCCGTTGACGGGTTAGACATTTCATCGCTTTCATCGAAAACAAGCTGTATTTTCTGATTATGGAGCTTTACCCAACGCTTTACCTGCTTGCGGTATTTACTGAGAGCATTAAGAGTTATTATTACAAAATCGCCCTTTTTAATTTTCTCAATATCCGCAAGGTGCTGAACGAAAACATACGGCAATCCGAAATTTTCAAGCACCACATCCCAGTTGTTTCTTATGGATATGGCGGGCGATACCACCCAAGTGTTATGTAAAAACTGCTTTTCCATACGGTATTTGCCTACGGCTATGCCTGCAAGGGTTTTACCCGAACCCTGCTCCCACTGGAGAAGTCCGTAACGCTTTTGCAGCATAAGGTTTAAATCGTACTTTTGCACGGCGTTAAGACGGATTTCTTCCTCGTTTTCCGCGTCCCACAAAGAGAAGTCGTTTAACCATTCGGAAATTTCGCTGTCCTCGGTCATATCCGCAAAGGGTTGGCTTTGCACTATATACTCATTCTGCTTTCTGCGTATAAGTTTTTCATATCCCGGAAATTCATCGAAACAGCTTCCCGTGACAATATCGTACATAGGTACCGGCTTTTTCTGCTCCTCGGAAAGTGTTTTTACGGCTTTAGGGCTGTATCCCTTATACACAAAACCGTACTTCTGCTTTACAAGCGCCGTTCTGTCCTGTGCGGGTGGTGCGCTTTGCTTTTTTATAACATTTTTCAAGTACGCTATAACCTTTGCCTCGGTTATCCGCTTTTTGCACCATTCCTTATAATCCATATCTATGGGTTTATCCTGATGCGCAAAACGGTAAAGATATTCGCTGCATTTGTTGTAATGCTCTTTGAGCTTTGGGTGGCACTTCACCTGATAAAGCATACTTTTAACCCTGTACTCGAATTCCGAGGATAAGGTGCCGTCCTTTGCAATCTCTCTTAAAATGCCGTACCTGTTTTTACGCAGTTCAGACTGTGCGGACGACAGGATATTTTCTTTAATCCAAGCGGCAATCTCATCGTAATTACCGTTTTTAAGAACCGTAAAGGACATTTCTTTTTTATACGGTTTAGTTTCCGTATCGGTTTCGGACTTCCGCTGCCAATACTGAATTTTCGTGTCATAGGAGTTTACTCCGGTTGCCGAAAAGGAATCGGCGGGCAAAGCAACCTGCCCCAAAAAGTTAAAGCGCTTTTCCATATCCGCAATATCCGAGCCTGCCATAAATTCATCCGACAAAAAATAATTCGGGACAATTACAGCCATTATTCCTTTAGGCTTTAAAAGCGCTGCGGCTTTAAGGCAAAAATACATTTGAGATTTTATTTCCGTACTGCCGTCTATCCACCATTTGAGATTGAACGGCGGATTTCCTATAACATAATCAAACCGCATATCAGGATTGTAGAGCCTTATATCGCAGTTTTCTATATTTGCGTCCGGATACAGAAATTTTGCCACCTTGTATGCCTTAATATCCGTTTCACAGCCGTACAGATTATGCTCGTTGGGAAGAAAATTAAAAAACGCGCCCGCACCGCAGGTAAGATCCGCCACGGTTTCGTCCTTTGATGGCGCTACACTGCTTACTAACAATTCAGCCAATTTCGGCGGGGTAAAAAACTGTCCGTTTTCAATATTCTTTTTTTCCTCACTGTAAGTATAATAGCTGTCGTAATCCTTACGGTTCAGTCCGTGCAGTCCGCCGTCGCCGGTATACGCATTATATACATCGTCCCCGGTAATACCGTACTTTTCGGTTTCCTTGTTCTCTATAAGCTTTAACAGCTTTCGGTTAAATTCTTCCCGATCCTTTTGCTTTACGGAGCTTTGGTATATTTTGTACTTCATTCCGCAATTCCTCCGCCATCGACCGAGCCGAGATATTTCTGTGCAAATTCGCTTGCATTTTGCTTGCTTGTGAATTTCACATCAACCCGCCCGTTTTTAAAGCATTTAAGACTTTTAAGCTTATTTTTGCCGTCGAATTCTGCTTCGGGGCAACTGAAACGGTATAAAATTTTTGAAATGGGATAGCCGTAATTATAGAACCGTCCAGTTTCATAATGCCAAAGCGCCGGTAAGATGTTTTTCATTCTCTCTCTGAGTTCCCAATTTTCACTGCTGTACCAATCGGTATAATTACAGAAATAATCTTTGAAACAAATTGTATCACCCTTTACTTCAAAACATCTTGTGTCGCGGATTACAGAGTTTGAAATGCTTTTTTCAATAATTTCATCCAATGCACGGTCTGCAAAGGTTCTGCCGTCAAGCTGAATTAAAATCCGATCCAATACATCATTAAAGCAAAGTGATAAATTATCCATTGTTATTTTCCATTCCCGACATCGCTCGTTATAACTTTTATCATTCTCGTAATCGTATTCGGGTTTCTTCGGAATAAGACTGTTTGCGATTTTATCACTTTCTAACTCAACATTGTATGTCCTGTTAAAATAATTCACAATGAATACAACAAAACGGCGGTGAATAGCATAAATTGCTTTTTCAATATTATCTGCCGAGAAATCCTTTATATTTGTATATCCGCGGTATATCCGTTCTGCCCCATCATAGTCACCGAGAATTTCATCCTGCGCCGCATTCATACTGTTACAGTATAAAACAAGTCCTTTTAAATCACTGAGCGCCGTTTCATAAGCCTTTTGATGCGTTTCGCCGTATTTCCGGTCTTCTTCGGATATTCGGTTATCCGCAGTCATATCCACATGTGCCAGTTTTTCAGCCAAATCCATTTTCATTCCTCTTTCCGTTGAAAACGGGCGCAGGAAAATTCCCGCACCCGTTTTTTATTTTATGCACACTCAGGCAATACCTCTGCCGCTTTAACAGGGCTTTTTTCGGGTGTTACCTTATACTCCGAATTCATTGTTTCAAAATGTGCAAAATCCTTTGTAAAAGAAATAATATTAACCACTTTAGAGGTCTGTATTATTCCTTTTGAGCAGGCGATATATGCAGATATACCTTCTTTCAAGGGAAACACAATATGCCCGCTTATTAAAACCAAGCTTTTCATAAACTTTCCTCATTTCCGTTACGGCTTTCATTCTGAATTTTGCCCGTTTAAAGGAGCAACCACGGCTTCGATTTTCTCCATACGCTCGGCAAACTCACAAATATGGTATATTGTATCTCCGACCTCAGTATGGAAATCATCAATATATCTGCATATGCGGTCGCAGATTTCGCCGTCCGAATATGTAATACGGATACTTTCGCCGTCATTGATACGGAAATTTTCCGCATAATCGGGCGTTATAAACCTTATACCGTTTTCCGCATTACGCAAATGGCCGTCAAGCCATTTTTTTATATAGCAATAACAATAAAGGTTATATTCGCCTTTGTACGGGTTGAGCCTGCAAAGATAAGCGTAATTTTCAGAATCTACACGAACCCCGAATGAACGTTCATCATTTTCATAATTCAAGGCCTTGTCATGACAGAATTTGTTCAGAGTATCCCTATCCGCAAGAAAATTTCCGTCCTTGCGGTAGGTGTTGATCATATCGTCAAATTCAGCCTTAAACTCGCTTGTTTTCAAATCCTTACGGTAATCGTTCCATGTGCTGAAAAAGCCTTTGCCGCTTGAATCCATATCCGCACGGAGATAGCCTATAAGACCGCACTGCATAGAAATCTGTGTGCTTTGCCGGTAGGTGTATTTTTGTTCGGATTTCTTCATTTTGTTAAGAACAAAATTCATTTTCCCTGTTCCTTTCTTATCAAAGCAGCGTTTCAATAATCACATATGTATCGTTAAGCACACGGTTAATATCCCTAAATGTCATTTTTTCCGTCCTTGCGATATCGTGCATACGAAAGCCCGCGAGCTTCATACGGATTATGCGCATTTGCTTTTCAGTGATTGCAGACGCTAAAGAATGGAGCAGCAGGCTGAAATTCAAATCTTCCAAAAGCCTGTTTTCTGCTGCTGTTTCATTCGTTTTTAAAGAACTGTCATATTCGTCTTTAATATCCGAAAGGCTTACGGTTTGGAAATCCCGTTTTTTGCGTTCAAGATATTTACCATATCTGTATAGTTCTTGTTTCATCTTTTTCCATGCCACAGTAGAAAATGAGAACTTGTTTGATTGAGGTTTCTCGCAATACTCCTGCGCCGCGCAAAGATAGCCGAATATAACGACATCATAATATTGCGATTCGGGCAGATTGTATTCGTTTAAAAACTCAAAAACGAGATCGTGATTTAGCTCTGCTATTTGACTTTGCTCTGCTGTTAACGGTTTCATCTTATATCTTTTCCTCCTAAAATAAAAAAGAGACGCCGTATTGTCACAGCATCTCTTTTAACACATTGCGGCAATGCCGCATTTTCTTTTATGCTACGCTGAACGAATTGCCGTCGCTCTCGTTACCATCGTCAATTTCGGTAAACGACTCGATAGGCTCATTTCGTTCCTCGGTATTTATTGCACGCTGCTCAAGCATTTCTTTAATGCCTGCACGTGCTTCAATTGCATATCTTTTTATTTCCGCAAGTTTCTCGCCGGTAAAATCTCCTAACAGCTTAAACACCGCAACCGCGTAATTATTCGGACCGTTTGTTTCTTTTCTGAGTTCAATATGAATAAGTGAACCCCAGATCGGTCGGTTTCGCATTAAAAATGCCGATTGTACGAAGTTTGAGTATGCTTTAAGACTTGTAGGCGACAGCAGCAGGTTTATAGGCATCGGTTTTCCGCTTTCAAGAATATACAGACTGCGCATATTCTTACAAGCCTTGCCTTTACCGCCGTTCGGGTCCGATTCGTACTGATTGTACGGACAATCCACACAAGCGCCTCCGGGGGTGCCGTAGCCTGTTTTGCCGTCCGGCGAGCTGCACACGGGTGAAGTGTTCATATCGTACTCCGAGCCTTCTTCCCAATATGCGTTGGTATTATGGTTGTATATTAAAATACCATCGATTGCGGGGACATAATCCGGTTTATCCGGACTTGCTCCCGGAATTTCAAACAGCGTTGACCCGCCGCCCGGAATTTTAATTCTGGGGAAGGTCATCATAATACCCTCAAAATCGTTGAGATCGTCAATCTGCTGTTCTGCTCTTTCTCCGGTCATAGACGGAAGTACGAAGCTATCCAGCGTTGTTAAAGCGTTTTCATTTGTCATTTATTATTCCTCCGTTTTTAAGGCAGCGGTTACGCCGCCATAGAATTTATTCTGCTCCATTGTTTTTTAGGCATTGTAAGAATTTTATAACCTATGCTTTCAAGATCCGTTGCACGGTCATAGCTTTCTACATCCTGACTGAACCGCGTTACTGCGTTTGCAAGTCCGTAAAGCGATAAATCCCCGCCCTCTATAAGATGCTGCAAAACTCCCTTTTCCTCATTTTCGGTAATACCGAAGGTGCGGCTGGTAAGTCTTACAAACTCAGGCACACCAGCGGTATTCATCGGCGTAGACTTTGCGATACGCATATCCTCAACCGCCATTCTGAATCTTGTTTCGTCAACAGCCGCGCGCACAGAGTCCTTTATTTTTAATAAAAAGGCTTTATCGTCGGTTTCTACCGTTTCCTTTGAATAATAGAAAATTTCATTATCCGAAATTGTAGGGCCGAGGTGCGTTTTGCGGTTTACCGCGTCGTTTATAACCATTCCGTTTTCGCAAACGAGCCTGTATACAAGCGGCTGAATATTAACCGCTCCGAGGCCTACCTCGCTGTTGCTTATGATTATTCCCGCCTGAACCGTATCGCCGGGGGAAACATCATCAAACAATCGTGGGTTTAACGCCTTTATATACATCTTACCGGGCGTCAGGTTACAGCTTACAATCTGCACATCTGGTATTTCGGAAATAATCGGTAATGTCGCCTGTGCAATATCGTAGTTATCTATGCGCTTATATCGGTCGCTCAAAAAGGCGCGTGCCTCGCCGTCAAGTGTGCGCAGCATTCGTCTGTCCTTAGAGCCTGCAAGCCATTCGTTTACATTTACGCTTAAAAGCTCCGGCTTTTCTTCCAGCATATGATTATAATAATTCTGCGGCATGGATAAATAGCTTGCTAATTGCCTGTGAGCGTAAACGCCTATTCCGAGCGGAAGTATGCGGTCGTTGCCCTCTCCGTCAAATATTCGGATAAGCGGACTGCCGTTTTCCGCGTCCATATACAGCTTTGAAGACTCTACGATATAGTCCTCCATAACCTTTTTCTGTCTGAAAATTTCGGCGGCTAATTCGTTAAGTGTTATTCCCTTTTTCATAGAATCACCTACCAGCTTACCGCCAAACCGTTATCTACGCTCTTTGCCGCTATTCCCGCGCCTGCGAGTACCTTTATAAGCCTTGGATAATACACTCTTTCGGGAAAGTCGGTAAGGTGAGATACCTCTACGGTTTTATCTCCCTGCTCTACAACGCAGCTCCCGTCGTCCCTTACGGTCAGAGTGTTATGCCCTCTTGAGCTTAAATCCGCTATAAGGTTTTTGAGTATAACGCGACCGCTCTTTTCAAACCATACCTGCGGATCTGTTTCGTTTTTCGGTTTTTCCGCCGTTTCATCTCTGCATTCGGTCTGCGCCGCACTCCTAAAGCTGACGGCTTTAAGAAAGGTACATTCTATATTTGCAGAATTATCAAACGAAATATCCGCGAAGTTATAGTCATCAACATTAAAAAGCCTTATTCTGCCTGTCTCACCCTCGGTTATAACCTTTTCAGGTGCGGCAGTTTCCCACTTCCATACAGCCTCCGGGTAAATACTTTTTATGTATCCCGTTATTCTATGGTTTGCATTGCATAAAAACAGGTAATAAAGCCTTTGCAGTTCTGCACCGTTACTTCCGCTGTGATTTTGCGGTTTTTTTCGGATTTTCCTTAAATTCCTGCGGTACTTATACCGTTTTATTACCGGCATTAAAAACACCGCAAAGGAATATGCTATCCAAAGTGCAAAAACACCCACAAGGAAAATACGCTGCGTACTGCCTCTTAAAAAGCATATACCCGCTAAAACCGCCGCCGTGAGCACCGAAACCGATCCCCACAGCCTTTGTAATCTTCTCATAAATTTTCCCTCTTTCTTTTCCGTAAAACAAAAAAAGAGGAACCGCTGCGTTTTTCTTTTAAAACATACGGTTCCTCTGATAATCCGGGATATTCCCGACATTATTTTGTTTTAATTTTGTCCGTTATCTGTAAGATAACAAAATTTCTTTTCATTTTCTCCTTTCTGCCCGAAGGCTTTAATATCTATATAAAAAGCGCCAACTGAAAATTCCGCGCTTAAAAAAGCGGAAATTAAAGTCGGCACTTGATTACAAACTCATCATATATGTGCGATGTAACATAAAGCGTTACGGTTGCCGCATACGGCTTGCACAAAAATCAATTACAAAAGTATATTACCACAATATATTGTGGTTGTCAAGGCTTGAATTACCTTATATATAATTTGATTTTAAAAAAATTATTTTTAATTGAAGAAAAAACAGAATATTCCCCGTTTTTATAATTGTACGGATTAAAAACCGGTTATGTACCTTGAAAATTTAATAAACTTCTATCGGGAGTTATACAGGGTTTATGGACAGTATGCCGTGATGATATGTCGGAGCATACCCATAAATTAAACAGTGCATAGCGCAGCCTGCAAATACGCGGTTGAAAAAGCGCAGGAAATGGCCCGGTATGAAGATTCAGTTTAAAACAATTACATTTTTTATTTAGGGCGGTTGTCAGGCAGTTGTTGATGTTTTAAGGCGAAATTTGTATAATATACTATGTCGTGATAGAGATCAAACTGTACCTGTTCAACTGTCCGGAAAGGAGAAAATATGGCAGTTGAAAATAATAACAACTCTTGTCAGGCCAACGCCGAAAAAAGGACTTATTCTGTTCAGGAAATAGCTGAAATTTTACAGATAAGCAAGAGTATGGCATATGCTGTCTGTAAGGACGCACCTTTTAAAACGGTGAAAATCGGCAAATATGTCAGAATTTCAAAGCCTTCTTTTGATGCGTGGCTTGATAGTATGAATCAATAAAGGAGATACAGTCATGGCATCTATTATAAAGAGAAAAAAAGCATATTCCGTGGTTTACAGCTACACAGACGAAAGGGGTGAAACAAAGCAAAAATGGGAAACCTGTCATTCACACAAGGAAGCGTTGAAAAGGAAAGCAGAAATTGAAAATCAGCAATTTAACGGAACTTTTCTGCCTCCAAATAAAACCACTGTGTCGAGTTTTCTGGAAGATTTTGTTCGCACCTACGGTGTAAACAAGTGGGGCGTTTCTATGTATGACAGTAATACAGCCATTATTGCAAATTACATCAACCCGATTATAGGTGAGTTGGAAGTTCAGGCGATTACTGCACGTGTTGTAGACCAATATGTTCAAACGCTGAAGAAAACGCCTGCCGTTTCACGGGGCAGCAGAAAACCAAGCACCGAGTATGTGACGGATAAAACTATCGTTAAAATCATAAAATTACTCCGTTGCGCTTTTAAGCAGGCTGTGCGATGGGAGCTGATAGGTAAAAATCCGTTTGATAATGTGGTACTTCCTAAAACAGAATATAAAAAACGCGATATTTGGAATACCGATACAATACGCAAAGCGTTAGATGAATGCACGGACAGTAAACTATATATCGCAATGAATCTCTCGTTTGCCTGCTCACTTCGTTTGGGAGAAATTCTCGGATTGACTTGGGACAATGTTCATATTGAAGATGCGAACATCGCCGCAGACGATGCTTACATTTTTATCGACAAGGAGCTTACACGCTGTACGAAGCAGGCAATCGAGATGTTGGGAGAAAAGGATATTTACCACATATTCATTCCGCTTATGCCGAACACAAGTACACGCCTTGTTCTTAAAAAGCCCAAAACCGATTCGAGTATTCGTAAGGTTTGGTTGCCGAAAACAGTGGCGTATATACTCAGGGAATGGAGAAAGTCGCAAAATGAGCTGAAAGAATTTCTCGGTGATGAATATGCCGACTTTAATTTGGTTGTTGCGTTATCTAACGGCAGACCGTGTGAGAAACGCATTATCGAAAAGGAGTTTTTGCTGCTCAAGGAAAAGGCCGGACTTCCCAATGTGGTTTTCCATTCACTCCGTCATTCAAGCACCACATATAAGCTGAAATTAAATCACGGAGATTTAAAGGCAACGCAGGGCGATACGGGTCATGCGGAAATTGATATGATTACAAAGGTGTATGCGCATATTCTTGATGAAGACAGAAAAATCAACGCACAGAAATTTGAAAGCGCGTTCTATTCTAACCCCGATTTAAGAAAAGTTGCGCCTCCGCCGGAAGAATCGCAATCTCAAACCGTTGACCTTGCGGCACTGATTGAGCAGTTGCAAAAGTCGCCCGAGCTTGCTAATACTTTGGCTTCGATCATCGCAGGTCAAAAGGCTTGCTAATGAGAAATTAGCAAATTTGCAGATTTCATTAGCAAATTTTAAAAAATCGTTCGAATCCAATTAGCAAACTTTTTTTAAGGCTCGGTAACAGAAAAAATTTGCGGTAGGCAGTAAAAGCCGCTTAATAGGCGGAAAAACAAAAAACGCCGCAAACCCTTTAAAATAAAGGCTTACAGCGGTTTTTCTGGCGTCCCGGAAGGGATTTGAACCCCCGACCCCACGCTTAGGAGGCGTGTGCTCTGTCCAGCTGAGCTACCGAGACATTTGCTAATAAATATGAAATTTTAGGTATAAATTAAAGCCTGTGGATACGAACGATCGCCCGCTTAGGAGGCGGACCCTCTATCCTATGCGCAGAAATAATTATATCATATTAAACCGAAAAGTCAAGTTTTTTTGAAAAGCAAAAATCCCCGCTCGGGGGTTGCGCGGTCAGCGAAAATATCGGCTTTTTTCCATATCGGCGCAGCCGTTGTAACTATGTTTCCCCCAGTGGCATTACAGCCGACACCTTTTCGGCTGTAACGCCGCCTGGGGAATTTGCGGGGTAAGCGGATTACTGCGGCTCAAGCGGAATAAGCGGCAGTGTGATTGTAAAAACGGTAGGGCTGCGGGGGGATGTGAGCCGCAGCCCGTATTCCTCGCCGAAACGCAGCTTTATTCTTTCGTTTATGTTTTTAAGTCCGTAGCCCGATGTGGCTTTTGTGAGAATGGTATCTGTTTTTTGGGGCGGTATGCCCGCGCCGTTATCCGATACGGTGAACACAAGCGTTCCGCCCTCGGCATATGCCGAAACGACAATTTCCCCGTGTGGCTCTGCAAGGCTTCTTATTCCGTGTTCAATTGCGTTTTCAACAAGCGGCTGGAGTATAAGCGGAATGGCAAGGCAGTTTTTTATGCCCTCATCTATATTATAAGCCACCTTAAAAATATCGCCGTAAATCGCTTTTTCAACGTTTATATAGTATTCAACTATTTTAAGCTCCTTTTCAACCGAAATATCATCATCGCCCTTGTTTAAAACGGCGCGGTAAAAGTTTGAAAGATTTACCACTATCAGGCTGGTTTCGGTATCTCCCTTATCAATAGCGTTCCAGTTTACCGCCTGCAAAACGTTATACAGAAAATGCGGCTTTATTTGTGCCTGCAGGGCTTTCAGCTCTGCTTTTTTCTGTATATGCTCGCTTTCGCGTATATCTTCTATCAGGCGGTTTATGTGGCGTATCATATTATCAAAATTATTGGTGAGGTTTCCTATTTCGTCGGAATAATCGGAATGAACGCTTATATTCAAATCGCCTGTTTTAACGCGGTTTATTTCGTTATTCAAAATGGTTATCCTTTTTGTAAGCGTGTTGGAAAACGCCAATGCCAGCAGTGTTGAGAAAAACAGGCATATTAAAAGAAAAATAAGGGTTGTAATAAGTATGCTTTTAATACCCACCAAAAACGTGCCCTGATTTACAAAGGCGGTAAGCACAAAGCCGTTTTCAAGCTTTATGCTTTTAATAAGAAAGTCCTTCCCGCCGAATTTTGTGTTTTCTTCGGTGCCGAACACCTCGTTTACGTCCTTAATAAGCGCCTTATCTTTAGGTAAAATACTGCTGTAAATGCAGCCGCCGTCCTCAGAAAAAAGAGCTATATTATAATTGAAAAAATTGGGCGAGGCGGTGGATTCAAGCAGCTTTTGAGGGTTTATCTGTATGGTAAGGTCGCCTTTATATTCATCTTCCATAACTATGGCGCGGGAGAGTATTATCATTTTTTCATTGTAAAACCAGTTAAAATCACCGTTATTGCTTTTCCGAAATTCAGAAATGTTAAACTCCGAGCGCGGGCGAATAATGCTCCTGAACGCCGGGCGCGCCGTGGCGGAATAAAAGGTTATTTCGCGTATGTAGCGGTAATTTTGCTTTGCGTTGTAAATAAAGGGGGAAAGCACGGTTTCGGCGTCTATCAGCTTTATTTGCTTGCCATGCCGTTTATGATTCTGTTTTTCCTGTTTATAATTGTGCCGTTGGTTCTTGCAATACCGCAGTATATTATTCTGAACGCGCTGGGCATTGTAAATACATACTGGGTGTATATACTGCCCTCGCTTGCCTCATCACTCGGGCTGTTTCTTATGAAGCAGTTTATGGAGCAGGTGCCGGGCGCGCTTATAGAGGCGGCAAAAATTGACGGCGCAAGCTGCTTAATAAAACCCAGCTTTCAAAAATCGCAAAGAATATTCCGCAGGAATACAGCAACTTTGATATGGATGCGAATGAGTTTATATTCACATGTTCAAACAGCGCTACCGGCAGCACCGATATGCTTGACCTTATAGCCCTTAAAAAGGTGACTGCGGGCACGAAGGATAAAAACTTTATGTGCGATTTAAACGGCGACTGCAGCGTGACTGCGGCAGACCTGGCGGTTTGCAGAAAGGTTTTTCTGAGCCGATAAAGTAAAAAAATTCGGCGGGTGGGAGCATCTGCCGAAACTAATTTAAAAGGATATTTCGCTATGAAAACATTTGAATTTAAGCCGCTGCACGGCAAGGAAACGGAAATACTGCTTGAAAACCCCGATAGGGGCTTCAGAATGGAAACCAAAATGGAGGTATCGGGTAAAGAAGGGCTTTTCAGCTATGACCCTTATGTGTTTCTTGATGAATGTCTTGAAAAATATAAGGAGGACAGACCTCTTATTACCCAGCATTATTTTTATCTTACCAACTACAAAGAAAAGGATTTAGACGATGTCGCGATAAACAGCATTGAAAGCTTTTTTGATTATTGCCGCAAAAAGGGAATAAAAATATTGCTGCGGTTTGCCTATATTCTTCACGACGATAAAGAGGGCTGGGCAAGAGAGGACGTAGAGGAAGAACAGATAATGCGCCACATTGACCAGCTGGAAAACGTGATTGCGCGCAACCGTGATGTGATTTATGCTTTTCAGGCGGGATATTTCCGCGGCGGTGCGTTTCGGCTTTTCACTGAAAGATTACGGGAATAAGGGCGCAAGGCTTGCAAACGACTGTGAATTTATAAACGGTGTTAATATTTTAGGGGAATTAGAAATTTAGAAATTTAGACATTAGATTTTAGATATTAGACGTTAGAAAATACCCCTCAGTTACTAATGCGCAGGCTCCCCGCATAGCGGGGAGCCTGTTTATCTCTGCAAACCCGTATTTATTGAGTGCTGAATTTACAAATACTTATTTCTTTATAGTTTTTTTAGTATAAGCCGTGTGTTTTCAAGATATTGCCTGCTATATTGCTCCGCCGTGTCGTTAAACATTTTTTCACAGGATTTAAAATTTTCGGTGCTGAACTCTTTTGAAAATACGTGTTTTTTATCAACGTAGGCTTTTAAAAGCAGATAAAAATTTTCAAGCTCTTCAAGCGCCCATTGCATTTCGTCGAAATTTTCTTCAAACATTTTTATCATCTCCAAAAAATATTTTATAACAAAATGACGTAAAAGTCAATATAGCATATTGACGTATTGTAAAATATATTTTGGGGTGAAAATAATGGAATACTACGAAATATTAAAAGCCTTACGCGAAGATAATGACCTTACTCAAGCACAAGTTGCAAATATTCTCGGCATAAAGCAAGCAAGTTACTCACAATATGAACTTAATAAACGCGAGCTCCCGTTACATCAATTAAAAAAGCTATGTAATTTTTATAAAGTCTCTGCCGATTATATTCTCGGCTTGCCCGAGAATTTGAAGTTCCCAAAACGATAAACTGTACATTTATCGTTTCGGTTTTGAGTATCTGAAAAGAAGATAAAAGCATACTGAATCTTTTGAACGGAAAGCCGGATTAACCGAAGCCAAATTATAAATTAGATTAAATACCCCTCAGTCACTAATGCTCAGGCTCCCCGCATAGCGGGGAGCCTGTTTAATTCCTGTTAAGTCTGTTAAACAGCGCGGCTATTTCAGCGCGCAGTCCCGCGTTTTCGGGGTCGTGCAGTGCGGGGTCGCGCTTTATAAGCTCCTCTGCCTCTTTACCCGCCAAATGCAGAGTTTCGCGGTCGGCGAAAATATCGGCTATTTTCATATCGGGCAGCCCGTGTTGGCGCGAACCCAAAAAGTCGCCGGGGCCGCGCAGCTTTAAATCCTCGTCGGCAATTTTAAAGCCGTCGGTATTGTTTTTTATAACGTCAAGCCGCCGCTTTGTATCGCCCGATTTAACGTCCGAAATAAGTATACAGGCGGAGCTGTACTCGCCCCTGCCTATTCTGCCGCGCAGCTGGTGCAGCTGCGAAAGCCCGAAACGCTCGGCGTTTTCTATTACCATTAAGGCGGCGTTTGGCACGTCTATGCCCACCTCTATTACGGTGGTTGAAATAAGCAGCTGTATTTCCCCCGCGGCAAATCGCCGCATAACGTTTTCTTTATCCTTCGGCTTCATTTTGCCGTGCAGCAGCCCTACGGTATAGCCTTTGAACTGATTTTCGCTTAATTCCTTATAATATTCGCTTGCCGATTTTATACCCAAAGCCTCGTTTTCATCTACGAGAGGGCAGACTATGTACGCCTGCCGCCCCTCGGCGATGAATTTTTTTATATAATTATAAACCCGCGCGTTATATGAGGAGTCAACGCAATAGGTCGCTATTTTCTGCCTGCCTGCGGGGTATTCGTCTATTATGCTTATATCAAGGTCGCCGTAAATTATAAGCCCCAACGTGCGCGGTATGGGCGTGGCGGACATAACAAGCGTGTGCGGGTTATTGCCCTTTGATGAAAGTCTGCCGCGCTGACCCACACCGAAACGGTGCTGCTCGTCGGTTACCACAAGCCCTAAATTTTCAAACTCCACATCGTCGGTAAGCAGCGCATGGGTGCCTACTGCAACCTTTATTTCACCGCTTTTAAGCCCCGCCTTTACCTCGTCTTTTTGCTTTTTGGTAAGCGAGCCTGTTAGCAGTGCGCATTTTATGCCGCTGTTTTCGGTAATTTTGCAAAGCGTTTTGAAGTGCTGCTCGGCAAGCAGCTCGGTAGGCGCCATTAAAGCCGACTGAAATCCGTTCCCCGCCGATATATACATAAGCGCGGCGGCAACCGCGGTTTTTCCGCTGCCAACGTCCCCCTGTATCAGCCTGTTCATGGGGCGCGGCGACATCATATCCGTAAGGCACTCGTTTATGACCCTTTCCTGCGCGCCTGTCAGCTTAAAGGAGAGGGTCTTTTTAAATTCTTCAAGCAGGTTGTTTTTAACTGTGCAGCCCGCAAGGGCTCTGCGGCGGCGCTTTAAAAACAAAAGTCCTGTTTGCAGAACAAAAAGCTCCTCAAAAACAAGGCGGCGCTTTGCGCTTTCAAGCGCCTGCCGTTCAAGCGGAAAATGTATGCTTTTAAGCGCCGTTTTAAAATCGCAAAGTCCGTTTTTCTCCCTTATGCCTTGGGGTATTACGTCCGCCATACCGTCGGCATAAACAAGGGCGTTTTTCATTATTTTTTCAATCGTTTTGGAGCTTAAGCCCTCGGTTGCGGCGTAAACCGGCTCTATGCCCATATATTCCGCGGGCATTATTTCGGGGGAGGACATTTGCCTGAGCGTTATGCCGTAGCCCAATTTGCCGTAAAACAGGTAGCTGCGCCCCTGCCTTAAATTTTCGGCAAGGTACTTTCGGTTAAAAAGGGTCACTTCAATTACGCCGCTGTCGTCAGCGGCGGCGAATTTATAAAGGGTCATACCGCGGCGGATATTCACCGTTTTAACGGGGGAGGTTATCTCTGCCCTTACGCACACGTTTTCGCCCTCGGGACATTCCGAAACAGGGGTTATATTCTGCCAGTCAAGATATGCGCGCGGGTAAAAGCGCAAAAGGGCACCGACGGTATCGATGCCCTTTTTCTGCAATAATTCTGCCCGCTTTTCACCCACGCCCTTTAGAAACCTTATGTCGGTGGAAGCCGTCAGCATAATTATTCTCCTTTATTCAACGGAAATAATATAGTAGTAAACCGGCTGACCGCCCTTTATAAAGGTTATTTCGGTCTTGGCGCCGTATTTATTCCGTATTTCTTCTTCAAGCGCCGCCGCCTGCTCGTCGGTTACGTCCTCGCCGTACATAACGGTAAGGAAAGCGCTGTCGCGTTTTATCATCTGCTTTAAAAGGCGCATAACGCTGCGGTCAAGCTCGGTATCGGTAAAGGCTATTTTTCCGCCTACCATACAAAGCAGCTCGCCCTGCTTTATTTTGTGACCGTCAAAATCGGAATCGCGCGCGGCAAAGGTAATCTGACCGGTGGCAACGCGCTCGGTGGCGTTCTGCATTTCAATGGCGTTTGCCTCGTCGTCCGTTTCGGGGTCGTAAGAAAGCATTGCGGTTATGCCCTGCGGAATGGTGCGGGTGTGTATAACTATCACCTTGCGGGTGCTTATCGGAATAGCCTGCTCCGCCGCCATAATAATATTTTTATTGTTGGGCAGCACATAAACCGTCTCGGCGGGGGTGGCTTCAATAGCCTTTAAAATATCATCGGTGCTCGGGTTCATGGTCTGACCGCCCGAAACTATGGTGTCAACGCCTAAATCCTTAAACAAAGCGGCAATGCCCTCGCCCGCGCAAACCGATACAAAGCCTACGGGCTTTGTGGGCTCTACCGGCTCAAAGGTCTCGGTAAGGTCGGCGCTCTTCGGCGGCTTTTTGCGCGCGTTTTCCGCGTCGTGCTTGGCTCTTTCGTGCTGGTCGCGCATATTCTCTATTTTAAGGTGAACAAGCTGACCGAAGGTAAGACCGTTTTCAATAGCGTTGCCGGGGTGGTCGGTGTGAACGTGAACCTTAATAATTTCCTCGTCGTCCACCACCACTACGCAGTCGCCTATCGACTCAAGGTAAGCCCTTAATTCGTGCGGCTCTTTTTCGCACTCGGGGTCGCGGTTTACTATAAATTCGGTGCAGTAGGTGAAGGTTATTTCGGTTTCGTATTCGCCTGCGGCATTTACAGAGCCGCCCTCGTTTGCGGGCTCAGCCTCTGCGGTCACCTCGGAGCGGATCATAACACCGTCCTTAAATACCGAGAGCATACCCTCAAGTATTGTAACAAAGCCCTTACCGCCCGCGTCTACCACGCCCGCCTTTTTAAGCGTGGGCAAAAGCTCGGGGGTTTCGGCAAGCGCCTTTTTTGCACCCTCAATAGCCGTTTCAAAAACGCCTAAGGCGTCCTTCCCGTCCTTCAAAGCATCGGCAGCGTATTCGCTTGCAACGCGCGCCACGGTAAGTATTGTGCCCTCGGTGGGCTTCATAACCGCCTTATAGGCTGCCTCAACGCCCAAAGCAAAGGCAGAGGTAATATTCTCCGCGGTGGCGTATTCAGCACCGTCAAGCCCCTTTGCAAAGCCCCTGAAAAGCAGCGAGGTAATAACGCCCGAGTTGCCGCGCGCGCCACGGAGCAGCGCGGACGCATTGACCGAAGCCACCTTTCCCGCAGTAGCGCCGCTGAGCTTTTCAAGCTCTCTTGCGGAATTTGCAAGGGTCATAGACATATTTGTTCCCGTATCGCCGTCAGGCACGGGGAAAACATTCAGATCGTCTATCTGCTTGCGGTTATTTGTGAGATTATTCGCGGCGGAAATTATAGCGTCGCGTAAAGTATCGCCGTTAAACAAAAGTAAACACTCCTTACAAGCCTTAAGGCTTATTCCTTAATGCCGTCTATCTTAATGGTAACGCGGTCAACCGTAATGCCCGCAATTTCCTTAACGGCATATTTTACCTTCTCGGTAATGCTCGCCGCTATTGCATTGATGTTCATACCGTATGTCACAACGATATGCAGCTCAACCGAAATTGCGTCGGCGTTTCCGATAACGCGTATTCCGGTATCGGCTCTTCTTACCTTTGAAAGCATTCCCAAAACTTTCTGTCGGCTATCGCTGGGTATCATACCAACAACGCCGAAGCAGGACGTCACCTCATGACCTATGAGCTTGGAAAGATACGCCTCGGTTATATCTATCTTTCCCAGTCTTGTTTCATAAGCTATCATAACATATCCTCCTATTTTGCTTTAATATTGCGCAGGTTGATTTATTCGCCCACGCTGTATGAGTCAATTGAAAAATAAATATCACTGCAAGAAGAATTATTTACGTTTTCAATCTTATCATTGTAAAAAAGTACGCCGGTTCGGTAGCAAAGCGGTATTACCGGCATTTCGGTCTGCAAAACGCTGCTTAAATCGGCAAGGGTGTTTGTGCCCGCGTAAAAGCCGCTTACCAGCTCTGCCGCGGTGAGGCTTTGCTCCTCTGTCTGCTGCTCGCCACCGTCCGTTTGCTCCGTTTTTTCGTCCGCCTTTTTTTCAGGCTTTTTTATTCCGTAGGCTGCGCTGCCGCCCTCGGTTATAAGGCTTGAAATATCCATATTCGGCGTTATTGCAACCTCTGCCAAATAAAGCTGAAAATTGCCCGACGAGAGCGCCGCGGTGTAATCCGCAAAGCTTTTTTCCGCCACACTAACGGAAATACCGTACTCTGAAAGCCTGTTAGCAATTATCCTTGCGGCGGTTACGCGCAGGCGGTTTTCCTTATTTACAAGCAGCTCGAATTTAAGCTTTTTGCCCGCGCCGTTTGTGCGCACACCTGCACTATCTAACTTATTATATCCTATTTCTTCTAAATTCTCAACAGTTATTTCTTTATTTGCCTGTAAATTTATATTTTGCACAGATTTTACCGCTTCCCACGCGGGGTTGAAAAAGCCGTTTGCGGGCAAAGCGTTGTTAAAATAACCGTCGCGGCATATTTCTTCACGGTCAAGCCCCGAGGAAATTGCCTGCCGCAGGGCGTTAAGAGACAATTGCTCGTCGGATAGGTTCGCACCTATATATATTAAGTGATTTAAGTTTATATTCACCTTTTTTCCGCTCATACGCAGAATATTTCCGTCGGATATATCGCTGTAGTACATATCCGCCGCGCCTATTTCCACATAATGCCCCACGGCGTCGCTGTCGGGCGCGTTTATAAGCCTTATTTCTTTTATCGCACGGTCTTTGCCGGGGTCGTGCTCGTTTGTTATCAGTTTATCCTCGCCGTCGTTAAGCTTAAACCTGCCGCAGCCTATCGGCGGGTGGGTAACGCCGTCGGAGTCGGTTTTGGTATCGGACCCCTTTTTAATAATGGGAAAATCAAGCGTGGTTGCAAAGTATGGGTCAGCGCGGTCAAGCTTTATAACCACCGTTTTGCTGTCTCTTACCGTGGCGGAAAGCGCTTCGTACAGCTTGTAGGCGTACTCGGTATTTGATTTTTTTGCAAGGTTGAAAGAATAAACCACGTCGTCAGCGGTAAGGGCGGAGCCGTCCGAAAAATAGCGGCTTTTAAGGGTTACGGTACATTCCTTGCCCTTAACCTCGGCGCTTTGCGCCAATGAGTAGCTTATATTATATGAATTATCGGTTTTTAAAAGCGGTTCGTATAAAAGGCGGCATAGCTGGCGGTTAATATCCGTCGCGGCGGTGTAGGGGTTAAAGGTATCTGCCGCGGAGTACAGCATGGTTAAATAATTTCTGCTGCCCGCAGCCGCAACCGCCGTCGGCGGCTCTGCCGAAGAAGAGGTGCCGTCGGGCTTTGCGCGGCAGCCGCTTAAGAATATTAAAGCCGATAAAACAATCGCCGTTATTTTAAGCCTTTTCAAGCGCCTCAATTCCTTTCTTCAATATATATCCGCTCTGTACCTACGGTTTTGCCGCTTGCGCGGTCAATTTCAAAAATGCAGCCGTTAAGCATTTTTCTGCCGTCTGCCTGCTCAAACCGCGCCGCTCCCCCGTTTTTCAGCCTGTCAATAATAATCTCGGTTTTCACCCCTAAGCAGGAGTCGGCGGGCCCCGTCATTCCAAGGTCGGTTATATACCCAGTGCCGTTTTTCAGTATCTGGCTGTCCGCCGTTTGCACATGGGTGTGCGTTCCGAACAGGGCGGAAACTTTACCGTCCAAATAAAACCCGAGCGCCCTTTTTTCGCTTGTCGCCTCGGCGTGAAAATCCACAATAATAATTTTAGCGCCGTCCGCCCGAGCTTTTTGTATCAGCCCGTCTGCCGCAATAAACGGGTTAGAGGCGGCAACGCGGTCAAGGTAGACCCTGCCCAAAAGATTTATAACCGCAACCGAGGTGTAGCCGAGGTCCGCAAGGCAATACCCCTTGCCCGCAGCGTCTCCCTCTAAATTTGCGGGGCGCAGCACAAAGTAGTTTTCATCAAGCATACTATACGCCGATTTTCTTCTCATAGAGTGGTTTCCGCCCGTTATAACGTCCGCCCCGCAGGCAAAAAGCATTTCGGCGCTTTCAGGCGTAATGCCGTTGCCGTCGGCGGAGTTTTCGCCGTTTATAACGGTAAAATCAATCTTTTTTTCCTTTTTGAGCGCGGGCAGCCATTTTCTTACCGCCTCACAGCCGAGACTGCCGCAAACATCGCCTATCGCCAGTATTTTCAAGGTGAATTACAGTCCTTTTGTTTTGTTGAAGGCGGCGGTTATCGCGTCCATAACGCTGCCCCTGAACGCCGCCCTTTCAAGCGAATGAACGCCTGCTATTGTAGCGCCCGCGGGGCTGCAAACCTCGTCCTTTAATTTATCGGGGTGCTTCTCGCTGCCCTGCATTAGGCGCGCGGCGCCAATTATAGTCTGCACGGCGTATTCCTCCGCCTTATCGCGCGCAAGCCCGCACTCAACGCCGGCTGAGGCTAACGCATCGGCAAACATATAAACAAAGGCAGGCCCGCAGCCCGAAAGCGCACAAACCGCGTCTATCAGCTTTTCGTCGGTTCGGTCAACCGTTCCCGCGTGGCGCATACAGTTGCAGAACTCGGTTATTTCATCCATAAACACCCCGTCGGACGCGGCGAAGACCACAACGCCCTCGCCTACAGACACGGGCGTGTTCGGCATTATTCTTATTATGGGGTATTCCTGCCCCAAAAGCTCGGTGTAGCGCGCTATGGGTACGCCCGCCGCCATTGTTACTATAACAAAGCGGTCGCGCCGCGCGGCAAGCTCCTCTTTAAGCTCTGCAAGCGCCGCGGGCAAAACCTGCGGCTTTACGCCTAAAACCACATATTGCGCCTCACGCGCCACGGTTTTTGTGTCGGCTGTGCGGCAGCCGAACTCGGTTGCCAAGGACTGCGCCTTACCCTCATTTTTATCCGATAAAAGTATCTCGTGCCCGGGCAGCGATTTTCTTACCGCCCGCGCTATTGCCGAGCCCATATTGCCCGTGCCTATAAATCCGAATTTAACCTCTGACATTTTTATTCCCCCGATTTTATCTTATGTGTCCGTTTCCGTTTATAACATATTTATAAGTGTTAAGCTCGCAAAGCCCCATAGGTCCTCTTGCGTGCAGCTTTTGGGTGGATATTCCCATTTCGCAGCCCAGCCCGAACTCGCCGCCGTCGGTAAACCGAGTGGACGCGTTTACATAAACCGCCGCCGAATCAACCCGCGCGGTAAAGTGCGCCGCTGCCGCCATATCCTCTGTTACAATGCAGTCGCTGTGGTGGGTGGAATGCAGGGCTATGTGCCGCTCGGCATCTTCAAGGCTTGCTACTACCCCTACCGCCATTATATAATCCAAAAACTCGGTGTCAAAATCATCCGCCGCGGCGGGAACGGCGTTTATAATTTTGCAAACCGCTTTATCCCCGCGAATTTCCACACGGTCTTTAAATATTTCCGCCAGCCTTGGCAAAAATTCCGCCGCAATATCCTTATGCACAAGGCAAACTTCAGCCGCATTGCAAACCGACGGGCGGGAGGTTTTAGCGTTATTCACTATTTTAAGCGCCTTTTCAATATTTGCCGATTTATCAATGTAAATGTGGCAAATTCCCGTTCCCGTTTCAATGCAGGGCACGGTGGCGTTTTCAACACAGGCTTTAATAAGCCCCTTGCCGCCGCGCGGAATAAGCAGGTCTACATACCCCTCCGCTGTCATAAGCTCGTTTGCGCTGGCGCGCGTGGTGTCTTCAATAAGGTTTACATAATCTTCTGAAAGTCCGGCGGTTATAAGTCCTTTTTTAAGCGCCGTAACTATTGCGCGGGCGCTGCCGTATGCTTCTTTGCCGCTGCGCAATATGCAAATATTGCCCGATTTAAAGCAAAGCGCCGCCGCGTCGGACGTAACGTTCGGGCGGCTCTCGTAAATTATAGCCACCACGCCCATAGGCACCGATATTTTTTTAATATCCAACCCGTCAGCCCGCTTAATATCCTCAAGCACCCTGCCCACGGGGTCGGGCAGCTGCGCCACTGCGCGCATACCGTCCGCCATGGCGGAAATTCGCGTTTCGTCAAGCCTTAGGCGGTCTATCATAACCTCGCTTATTTTGCCGCGGGCGTTTTCAACGTCCTTTGCGTTCGCCTTTAAAATTTCCGCCGCGTTTTCGCACAAAGCGTCGGCGCAAAGCATTATCGCCGTGTTTTTTTGCTCGGTTGTAAGCGGAGCGGAGGAAAGCTCCAATGCCTTTGCTTTTTTAAGTATTTCTATGGTAGTCATTCTTTTTTCACGCCTTTTTTGCCAAAAATTTTGTTCCCACGTTTTTGCCGTCCACAATATCGTAAAGCAGCTTCGGGTTTTTGCCGTTTGCTATTACCATATCTATTCCCGCGGCGTTTGCGGTTGCGGCGGCCTTTAATTTTGTGGTCATTCCGCCCGTGCCGAGCTTTGAGCCTGCCCCGCCCGTCATTTTTTCTATTTCGGGCGTTATTTCTTCAACTACGTCTATAAGCCGCGCGTTTTCATCCTTGTGCGGGTCGGCGGTGAAAAGCCCGTCTATATCCGAAAGCAGTATAAACAGGTCGGCGCTTACCGCCTTTGCCACTATCGCACCCAAGGTGTCGTTATCGCCTATAACTATTTCGTCGGTTGAAATGGTGTCGTTTTCATTTATAATAGGCAGCACGCCCAACTGCAAAAGCCTTAATATTGTGTTTTCAAAATTATGCCTGCGGTTTTCGTGCTCCACGTCGTCGCCGGTTATAAGTATCTGCGCTACGGTGTGGTTATACTCGGCAAAAAGCTTATCGTAGGTGTACATAAGCTCGCACTGCCCTACCGCCGCCGCTGCCTGACGTGTGGGTATATCGTGCGGCTTCTCATGCAGCGACAGCTTGCCCACGCCCATGCCAATAGCGCCCGAGGACACAAGTATTATTTCATTTCCCGCGTTTTTCAGGTCGCTCATAATTTTGCAAAGCTCTTCAACCCGCTTTATATTAAGCAGCCCCGAGGGGTGCGCCAGCGTTGATGTTCCTATTTTTATTACAATTCGCATTTTTCCGTCTCCGTCTTTTTACATATACTTTTATATTATAACGCATTGCAGGTGCGATTTCCACTGTTAATTTTAAAAATTTAAAAAGTATTTTGTATTCCCACAAATTTTTCTTGACAAGCGGTAATAAGATTGATATAATAATAGAGCTGTCCAAATGATTCATTAGCTCAGTTGGCAGAGCACTTGACTTTTAATCAAGGTGTCCGGGGTTCGAATCCCCGATGGATCACCAAAAATCCTCATTCGTTAGAATGGGGATTTTTACTTTTATCATTAACATTTCATATTCACTTTATGCCGGTGGGCTTATAGGCGTAATTAACGTTTGTCCGCCTGATTTCCGCCTTGTCCGACAGCATAATAAGACACAAAACGGCATACGCTTCTATTAAAGGAGAGTGTGCCGTTTTGAAAAGAATAATATCGTGGGGTTTAGCTGTTTTATGTATGTGTTCGATGACTGTTTTCGCAAAAAAGGCGGTTACGGTATCAAGTGAGTGTGATATATCGGATATTAACGTACCGCTTGATAATACCCCCGTAAACGCCGCCATAGGGCAAACGCTGGATATAAAGGCAAAGTCAGTAGTTTTAATGGAGCCGCATACCGGGCAGGTGCTTTATGAAAACAATCCCGATGAAAAGCTGCCGCCGGCGTCTATTACCAAAATAATGTCGCTGCTGCTTGTTATGGAGGCTATTGACCGCGGAGATCTATCCCTTGAAACGGTGGTTACCGCAAGCGAGCACGCCGCCTCTATGGGCGGGTCGCAAATATGGCTGGAGCCCGGGGAGACCATGACCGTGAACGATTTGCTGAAAGCGTCGGTAATAGCGTCCGCCAATGACGCCTGCACCGCGCTTGCCGAGGCGGTTGCGGGCAGTGAGGAGGGCTTTGTGGCGCTTATGAACGAGCGGGCGGCGGAGCTTGGAATGACCAACACCCATTTTATGAACTGTACGGGGCTTGACGCAGAGGGTCACCTGACCTCTGCCTATGACGTTGCGGTTATGTCCTCTGCGCTTATAAAGCACAAACTTATAAAGGACTATACCACCGTTTGGATGGATAGCCTGCGCGACGGCAAAAGCGAGCTTGTAAACACAAATAAGCTTGTAAGGTTTTACGAGGGCACAACCGGGCTTAAAACCGGCACCACCTCTACCGCGAAATACTGCGTTTCGGCAACGGCCGAGCGCAACGGGCTGGAGCTTGTGGCGGTGGTAATGGCGGGCGAGACTACAAAGGAGCGCTTTAACGGCGCTAAAAAGCTGCTTGACTACGGCTTTGCAAATTACAACTATTCGGTTATAAGCGCAGACCTCGGGGACACAAAGGAGCTTGATATAGCTAAAGGAACGCAAAAGAAAATTGCGATAAGCGCGGAAAAGCAGCTAAGCGTTTTGCTGCCTAAAACCGCAAAGGGAAATATAGCGCAGGAAATAAGCTTTAATGAAAATATAACCGCCCCCATAAAGAAGGGCGCCGCGCTCGGCACGGTAACCGTAAAGCTGGGCGACGAAACCCTGGGCGAAATTCCCGTAACGGCGGCGGAGGACGTGGGAAGGCTCTCGCTCGGCTTTTCGCTGCGGCAGATTTTAAAAGGATTATTTCAATTATGAAAACTTTTAATGAATATCGTTTTTCGTACTTGAAAAAGTCGGGAATTTATTGTAATATATAAGCAGGAAACCAAAATTTAAAGAATCCAGGGGTTAAAATGGCTATTAAATTTAATTCGGCATATGCCAAACATTTCATCAGAGAAAACGATATTAAGGGTCTTGAAACTCAGGTATCGGCGGCTCACGGGCTTGTAAACGATAAAACAGGTCTCGGCAACGACTTTTTGGGTTGGGTGGACCTACCCGTAAATTACGATAAAGAGGAATTTGCGAGAATCAAGGCGGCAGCTGCAAAAATTCGTAAGGATACCGATATACTCATAGTTATAGGCATCGGCGGCTCATACCTCGGTGCGCGTGCCGCTATCGAGTTCTTAAAGGGACCGTTCTACAATCAGCTAAAGGGCGAGGGTCCTGAAATTTATTTCGCGGGCAACAGCATAAGCGGCGCATATCTTTCGGATATTGTAAAGCTGTGCGAGGGCAAGCGTGTTTCGGTAAACATTATTTCAAAATCGGGCACCACAACCGAGCCTGCGGTGGCCTTCAGAGTTCTGCGCGATCTGCTTGAAAAGCAGTACGGCGAGGAAGAAGCCGCAAAGAGAATTTACTGCACCACCGATAAGGCGCGCGGTACACTTAAAAAGCTGGCTGATGAAAAGGGTTACGAGTGCTTTGTAGTGCCGGACGACGTAGGCGGCAGATATTCAGTTCTTACCGCGGTAGGTCTTTTACCGATTGCGGCTGCGGGAGCGGATATTGACGCGCTTATGGCAGGCGCCGCGGCGGCTATGAAGGATTATAACGAGCCCGATATGTATAAAAACGACTGCTATTTATACGCTGCTCTCCGCAATGCATTTTACCGCAAGGTTAAATCGGTAGAGCTGCTTGTAAGCTACGAGCCCCGCTTTACTATGATGGCGGAATGGTTCAAGCAGCTTTTCGGCGAGAGCGAGGGTAAGGATAACAAGGGTCTTTTCCCGGCTTCTGTCACATTCTCAACCGACCTTCACTCAATGGGTCAGTTCGTACAGGACGGCAGCCGCTTAATGTTTGAAACGGTTGTAACCTTCGGTGAAAGCGATAAGGACGTTGTGATTGAAAAGGACGCTGATAACGGCGACGGTCTTAATTTCCTTGCCGGCAAAACTATGTCCTATGTAAACTCAAAGGCGTTTGAGGGCACGGTTTTGGCGCATACCGACGGCGGCGTGCCTAACCTTGTTATAAACGTTGATAAACCGGATGAAGAAAACCTCGGCAGGCTTATTTACTTCTTTGAAAAGGCATGCGCAATTTCGGGCTATATGCTCGGCGTTAATCCGTTTGATCAACCGGGTGTTGAAAGCTATAAGAAAAATATGTTCGCGCTGCTCGGCAAGCCGGGCTACGAAGCGCAGAAGGCGGAGCTTGAGGCGCGCCTTAACGGGTAAAAAAGCTGCCGCAGGCAGTTAAATATAAAAGGAGTTGGTATAAATGATTAAACTCATTATCGGAAAAAAGGGCTCGGGTAAAACCAAAAAATTAGTGGATATGGTAAATGCCGCGACGGAACAAAGCCTCGGCAACGTTGTATGCATTGAAAAAGGCGATACCCTGACATATTCGGTAACACACAAGGCGCGTCTTATTGACGCTGAGAGCTACGGCATTTCGGGCTACGGCGAATACTACGGTATGGTAGCCGGAATTAAGGCGGGCAATAACGACGTTACGCACATTTTCGGCGACGCAACCCTTAGAATCGGCGAGCGTGATTTTGATAAATTGGCGGCTTTCCTTGAAAGAGTTTCCGCTATTTCGGACGTTGAATTTATATTCACCGTTTCAGCCGATAAGGAAGAGCTGCCCGGCAAGATTTTTGATATTGCCGAGGTTTGCTGATTTATTTGCAAACAGAAAAAATTGCGTCCCCCTCTAATGAGGGGGACTTTTTTATCGGCTTTGCACGGCGCGGCAGTTTGTGCTTAAATCGTAATATAGTTTGCAAATATAATAATATAGTTGATGAAAATTCGGGCGCGGGCGGATAAAATAGAATTACTAAAATATTCGGAGGTAAAAATAATAAATACATACTCAAACCCGACAGACCTTAAAATTACAGATATGCGCTTTGTGGATATAGACGGCGCGCCGAAACGCTGCACCATACTTAAAATAATGACCAATCAGGGTATTACGGGCTACGGCGAGGTGCGCGACGCTTCCTCAAAAACCTATGCACTTATGCTTAAAAGCCGCATTTTGGGTGAAAACCCCTGCAATGTGGACAGAATTTTCCGCAAAATAAAGCAGTTCGGCGGACCCTCCCGCCAAGGCGGCGGCGTTTCGGGCATAGAAATTGCGCTGTGGGATTTAGCGGGCAAGGCTTACGGCGTGCCGATGTATCAGCTTTTGGGCGGCAAATTCCGCGATAAGGTGCGGGTCTACTGCGATACCGACGTTGACGGCAAGCATACAGGTCACGATATGGGGCTTGCCTTAAAAAAGCGTATGGAAATGGGCTTTACATTTCTTAAAATGGACTTAGGCATAGGGCTTTTATTGGATGAGCCCGGAACTATAAACGCGCCGCTCGGCTTTATAGACGATATGAAAAAATATGCGCCGCACATTCTTAATGTTCAGGGCGGCTCCGTTACGGCGGATATGGTAAGGGCGCAGAAAAGCTACTCAATAGTAACAACCGCACATCCGTTTACGGGTATTCACCTTACCGAAAAGGGACTCTGCTACCTTGAAAATTATGTTAAAGAGGTAAGAGAGGTTATAGGCTACGAGGTGCCGCTGGCAATTGACCATTTCGGTCACGTTTGCGTGGAGGACTGCATAAGATTTGCGCGCCGTATGGAGCCTTACAACCTTGCCTGGCTTGAGGATATGGTGCCGTGGATGTATACCGACCAGTATGTACGCCTTAAAAACAGCACGACTATTCCGATTGCAACGGGCGAGGATATATACTTAAAGGAGGGCTTTGAA
>URPQ01000008.1 GCA_900549755.1 uncultured Oscillospiraceae bacterium | reverse complement strand
AGTGATGATCCTTTCGGAATTGTTGTAGCAAATTAATTCTACCACAGGTTCGTCACTATGGACCTATTTTTTTATTTCAACTTCATTTTACAACGCGCGAATGATTTAAAAACGGGTGTGATATTTTGAAAAAAGCTCTTATCGTCATTATTGGATTTTTTCTTATTGCGGCTTTATGCGGCTGCGGAAGCCACGCGCTTTCAAGCGATGATTTTGCCGAGGGGTGAGATAAAGGTAGGTGTGGAGGAAAGACTTGCGGCGGAAAACAACAGTATATACGGTATGATGACGCATACCTGCCCGATAGATTATCTTCCTACTGAAATGTTTATGTCTACAAAGCAAAATGCCGAAATAAAGCGAAAGCCTAAAAAAGCAAAATCCAAAAAATTATTCAAGCCCGATATTGACCGTTCAACTGAGGAATGGCTCGGCAGACTTGAAAGGAGCTTGGATTACGAAATATGGTACTGCGGACACTACCATATTGATAAACAGCTTGATAAGGTTTATATGATGTATAATGAAATCAGACCGCTGCATATGAATTGAAATAATTACAGCTGCTTTGAGGCGGTGTATAAAATTTACGGCGATGCCGCATGCTTAAAGCGCGCGGGAGAGGTGAGAAAAACGGCGGAGCGGCAATCCTTTAACGGTACGTTTTTTTTGCGACCATGCAATAAGAAATGAAAACGGTGTTTTAGAGATTCAGGACAGGCACATTTCAGAGGCGTGCCAATATTATGCAATTTTTCGGGTTGTCTTTAGCGGAAGTTATTTTATGCTTTTCATTTTAAATATTGCTTTTTCCGAAAGCAGCATTACCGCCGATGTATTTACGCAGAGCAGTATGCCGTTGAAAAAGGCGGAAAGCCGCCAGGCGGCGTCAATATTCATAAGCGCGCCGGGAACACAAAGCAGCGGGTAGATTATAATAAACAGTCGCCTGCCTGCCTTGCCGAAAAGAAATTCGCAGGATACTATTCCGTAATACCCCCAGCCTATAACGCTTGAAAGCCCGAAAAGGCACATCATAACCGTCAGCAAAACAACGGAATACTTGCCGTAAAGGGTGGAAAAGGCGGAGCAAATGAGCTCTGTTGAAGCGCCCTTGCCGTATTCTATGCCCACACCCGAGCAAAGCATGGATAGTGCAGTGAGGGTGCATATAACGATTGTATCAACAAACACCTCGAAAATCCCGAAAAGCCCCTGACGCGCGCCGTCGGTATAAGCCGAGGAGGAATGAGCCATAGCCGAGGTGCCGAGCCCCGCCTCGTTTGAAAAAACACCGCGCGACGCGCCTGTGAGCACCGCGGCGGAAAGGCTGCCCACCGCACCGCCGGTTACGGCGGAGGGCTTAAACGCGCCTTTAATAATCATTGAAAAGGCGGCGGGCAGGCGGCTGGAATTGACCCCGATAATTCCGAAGGTCATAAGCAGGTAAAGCAATGCCATAAACGGCACTATTTTACCTGTAAAGCTTCCTATTCGCCTTGCCCCGCCCGACAGCACCAGCGCCGTGATTACGGCAAAAAAAATTCCGCCGACAAGCTTAATTAAGGCGCTTTGCCCGAAGGACTGCACCGCGGCGCCCGTTTGGGTGAGGTTTCCGCTGCAAAAAACTGCGGGCACCGCTGCCGCGGCATATAAAAGGCTTAACGGCGCCAGTATTTTTGGCAGCCCGTTTTTTATGTAATACATAGGTCCGCCTGTGTATTCACCGCCCGATTTTTCGCGGTATTCAAGCGATAAAATAATCTCCGCTACCTTCACTATCATTCCGGCAAAGGCGCTTATCCACATCCAAAAAACCGCGCCCGCGCCGCCTATTGCAACCGCGCCGGCAACGCCGGCTATATTGCCTGTTCCCACCGTGGCGGAAAGTGCGGTGCAGGCTGCCTGAAAGGGGCTTACTCCGCTTTTGCCGTCACTTTTTTTCATACCGCCGAACGCATATTTTAATGAAGAGGGCAAAAAACGAAACTGGAAAAAGCGGCATTTAAGTGTAAAGTAAACGCCGCAAATTATAAGAAACACAAAGGGCAGCATGCCCGATATAAGGCTTTCACTGAATTCAAAAAAGGCTTTCAATTTTATATCCCCCAATATTAGGTTATTGGAGAATACATAAATTTATTCTGAAAAAATCCTATATAGCTGTATGTAATTCTTGACATATCGGCGCCGCAGTGGTAAAATTATTAAGATAGTAAATTCGGTTGCGGCGTATAAAACACCGCAACAGTGCAGCTTAAATGTGCCGGGGCTTTTGGCGAACCGCGGCGCATTGGTTGATTTTATCACGGGAGAAAACGGCACGGCTCCCGTTGCTTTCGTTTTATTGCGCCGGGTGCGAATTTCAAAAAAATCCGGCATACGGGCGCGTGAAAGAAAAACCGTGTTTATTATATAGGAGGTTAATAAAAAGAATGCAACCGATTTTATATGTCGTTTTTGCGGCGGTTGCGGTGCTGCTTGCCGTTATAGGCTTTTTTGCAGGCTCCGCTTATCGCAGAAAAGCGGCTGAAAACGCCATCGGCTCCGCTGAGGACGAGGCTAAACGTATTTTAAGCGACGCTATGAAAACCGCCGAATCAAGAAAAAAAGAAGCTCTTGTTGAGGCGAAGGACGAAATTCACCAAATGCGCCAGGAGGCGGAAAAGGATATCCGCGAGCGCAGAAGCGAGGTTCAGCGTCAGGAGCACAGGCTCCAGCAAAAGGAAGAAACACTTGACAGAAAAACCGATAATATTGAGGCAAAGGAGGAAAAGCTGAGCGCGCGCGCCAAGGAAATTGACGCAAGGTTAGCCGAGTGCGACAAGATAAAGCAGAGCCAGATGGAAATTCTCGAAAAAATTTCCGGCTTTAACAAGGAGCAGGCGAAGGCGCACCTTTTAGAGCTGCTTGACGGCGAGCTTAACCACGAAAAAGCGGTTAAAATTCTCGATTATGAGCAGAGACTTAAAGACGACGCGGACAGAATTGCCAAAAACGTTATAGGTCACGCAATTCAGCGCTGCGCGGCTGACCATTCCTCTGAAATGACCGTTTCGGTGGTATCCCTGCCGAATGATGAAATTAAGGGCAGAATTATAGGCCGCGAGGGGCGCAATATACGCGCGCTTGAGGCGGCTACGGGCGTTGACCTTATAATTGACGATACACCCGAGGCCATAACCCTTTCAAGCTTTGACCCGATTCGCCGCGAAATAGCGCGTGTGACCCTTGAAAAGCTAATTCTTGACGGACGTATTCATCCCGGCAGAATTGAGGACGCCGTAGCCAAGGCGACCGCCGAGGTTGAGGCGACCATAAAGCAGGAGGGCGAGCGCGCCATGATAGACGCGGGCATCCATAACCTGCACCCCGAACTTGTAAGGTTGCTCGGTAAGCTGAAATACCGCACAAGCTACGGGCAGAATGTACTTAACCATTCGCTTGAGGTTTGCCACCTTTCGGGGCTTTTGGCATCTGAGCTGGGGGCGAACGTTACCCTTGCAAAGCGCGCGGGTCTTCTGCACGATATAGGCAAGGCGCTTGACCACGAGCAGGAGGGCACACACATTCAGCTCGGCGTTGAGGCGGCTAAAAAATACCGCGAGAGCGAAGAGGTTATTCACGCAATTCAGGCGCACCATGGCGACGTTGAGGCGAAGACCGTTATTGCCTGCATAGTTCAGGCGGCGGACGCTATTTCGGCGGCAAGACCGGGCGCGAGACGCGAAAACATAGAGAACTACATTAAACGCCTTGAAAAGTTGGAGGAAATCGCCAATTCCTTTAACGGCGTTGAGAGCTCTTATGCTATACAGGCGGGGCGCGAAATACGTATTATCGTTAAGCCCGAGGCTGTAACCGATGATGAAATGGTGCTTATGGCGCACGATATTTCGGCGCGTATTGAAAACGAGCTGGAATACCCGGGGCAGATAAAGGTGAACGTTATAAGGGAAAGCCGCGCAGTGGATTATGCTAAATAATTGCGCGTGCCGATTTTCTCGGCACGCTTTTGGACGGGAATGCCGTTCGCAAAAATCAGAGATTTTTGACTGCACTCTATCCCCGCCAATACCACCCCAGTGCTCTTGAAAAATAGCTCAAAAAGCTATTTTTCGCTTACAAGGTGTTTTTCCGCCGCACCTGTCAGCGGAAAAACAAAATGTAGAGCCTGCACAGCAGGATAATAAATTTACATTTTGATAATATACTAATAGTTTCCACCTGTTGCAAAAGCTTAAAAAAAGTGGTACAATACTCCTTGTCGTATGACAGGGGGTATTTTTTTATGCAGCTTAAAATTCAGAACGGGGTGGTTGAGCTTTCGGGTCAGCCGATACTTTCCTCCGTTAATATAGAGATAAACGATGCAAGCCGCATAGCCGTAGTCGGGCGGAACGGCTGCGGAAAAACAACCCTTTTAAAGCTTATTTCGGGCGAATACTCCCTTACTAAACGGGACAGCGACGAGGACAGCTTTTTTGCAGTATCGGGCAAGCCGCGCATAGGCGTTTTGGACCAGATGGTTTTTGACGATGAGGAAAGAACGCTGAAAGACGAGATACGCTCTGCTTATACCGATATTTTGGAAATGAAAGAAAGACTTGCCGCGGCGCAGAAAAAAATGGAAAACGAGCAGACCGATGAAAACATACGGGAATATACAACCCTGCTTGACAGCTTTACTTTGTGCGGAGGCTTTTATTTTGAAAAGGAATACGAGGCGGCGCTAAAGCAATTCGGCTTTACCGAGGAGCAGAAAAGCCGCCCGCTTTCAGAATTTTCGGGCGGGCAGCGCACCCGCATAGCCTTTTTAAAGCTTTTGCTTTCAAAGCCGGACATTCTGCTGCTTGACGAGCCGACGAACCACCTTGATATTTCGGCGGTTGAGTGGCTTGAAGAATACCTTTCGGGCTATAAAAAGGCTTTTGTGGTGGTATCGCACGACCGAATGTTTTTAGATAACACGGTGAATACCGTTTATGAAATTGAGCACGGCAAGACTTACCGTTACGCGGGCAATTACACGCAGTTTACCGTGGCTAAAAAGGAACTGCGCGAGCGGCAGTCAAGGGAATATGAGGCGCAGAAAAAAGAAATAAAGCGGCTTACGGAGCTTGTGGAAAAATTCCGCTATAAGCCCACAAAGGCGGCAATGGCACAATCAAAGCTAAAGCAGATTGAACGGATGAAGCCTATCGATGCGCCCGAGGCTTACGACCTGCGCACGTTCCGCGCCGATTTTGAGCCGGCAGACCTCGGCGTGAAAGACGTGCTTTCGGTAGAAAAACTGAAAATAGGCTACACCGAGGTTTTATCGGAAGTGAGCCTGGAAGCAAAGCGCGGCGACCGGATAGGAATTATAGGCGGCAACGGGCTTGGAAAATCCACCTTTATTAAAACCCTTGTGGGTAAGACCCCCGCGCTCGGCGGCGTTTATAAGTTCGGACCCAGAGTGAATATAGGCTATTTCGACCAGCAAACCGCGCTTTATTCAAGCAGCAAAACCGTTTTGGATGATTTTATGGGCGCGTTTCCCGGAATTACCGATTTTGAGGCGCGCAGCGCGCTGGGTGCATTTCTTTTCAGCGGAGAGACGGTGTTTAAAACCGTTGATATGCTCTCGGGCGGGGAGCGGGTGCGGCTGGCGCTTTGCAAAATGTTTAAGCGCAGACCGAATTTCTTAATACTCGACGAGCCGACAAACCATATGGATATAGTGGGCAAGGAAACGCTTGAGGATATGCTGCTGAATTTTTCGGGAACGGTGCTTTTTGTCTCGCACGACCGCTATTTTATAAAGAAAATTGCAAGCAGCCTTATATCCTTTGAACCTGACGGCGTTAAATACTACCCTTACGGCTACGAGCAATATTTAAACAGCAAAAAAGCGCCGACAGCAGTACCCGAAAAACAGGTTGAAGTAAAGGAAAAGCCTAAAAAAAGCTTTACAACGCCCCTTAAAGAGCGCTCGCGGCTTGAGCGCGCAATAGCGAAAGCCGAGGAAAGGGTGGCGCTGCTTGAAGAAAAAACCGACGGTCTGCGGTGCGAGCTGGGTATGGAAGAAAACGCATCGGATTATTTAAAACTTTCCGAAATTAAAGAAGAACTTGACGAGGCGGAAACCGAGCTTGATACCGCTATGAACGAATGGGAAAAATTAAACGCCGAATACGAAGCGCTGATAACTGCCGATAATTAAAAAATTTATCGAAACGAGGAAAAAGTATGAATATATGGCATGATGTATCTGAAAACCGCATAAAACCCGAGGACTTTCTGGCGGTAATAGAAATTACAAGGGGCGATAAGAAGAAATACGAGCTTGATAAGGAAACGGGCTGCATAATTCTTGACAGAATTTTGTATACTTCAATGCAGTACCCCGCAAACTACGGCTTTATTCCGCGCACCTTGGCGGACGACGGCGACCCGCTGGACGTTTTGGTGCTCTGCAATGAGCCTATCGACCCGCTGGTGCTGGTTGAGTGCTACCCGATAGGGGTGCTTACAATGCTGGACGGTGGCAAAAACGACGAAAAAATTATAGCAATTCCTTTTAAGGACCCGACCTATAATGACTACCGCAGCGTGCATGACCTGCCGAGCCATTTGTTTGACGAAATGCGGCACTTCTTCTCGGTTTACAAGCAGTTAGAGGGCAAGCAGACCGCCGTGGACGAAATAGGCGACAGGGAAAGGGCGGTTGAAATAATTACACGCTGCATAAATTGCTATAACGAAAAATACGGTGACAAAAAATGATTTTTAATTTAAGCTGTGCCGTAAACGCCGCACAGACTATAGGCAGCTGGTATCCGTCCCTTAAAGCGGTGTATGCCGCAATAGGCGCGGTACTTTCAGCTATGGTGCTTTACAGAGTAGCCTATAAAATAATCGGGCTTTTTTTCACGCGGAAATTTGCGCCGGCGAAGAAGCAGCATAAATACGCCGTGGTAATAGCCGCGCGAAACGAGGAAAAGGTAATAGGCAACCTGCTTGACAGTATAAAAAAGCAGGACTACCCGCGCGAGCTTGTAACGGTTTTTGTGGTGGCGGATAACTGCACCGATAAAACCGCGGCTGTGGCGCGCGAGCACGGCGCAATTTGCTACGAGCGCTTTGATGACGAGCATAAAACTAAGGGCTTTGCGCTGCAGTTTCTGTTTGACAGAATAGGGGAGGATTACGGCAGGCAAAGCTTTGAGGGATATTTTGTTTTCGACGCGGATAATCTTTTAAAATCGGATTATATATCGCGTATGAACGACGCGTTTGACGCGGGCGAGAAGATAATTACCTCTTACCGCAACACAAAGAATTTTGACGAATGTTGGATAGCCTCTACATACGCGCTGCACTGGCTGCGCTCTATAAGGGCAAACCACCGCGCGCGGTCTGTTTTAAGGCTTGCAACAAACATACAGGGAACGGGCTTTCTTTTTTCAAATGAAATAGTGCGCGACGGCTGGAAGTATACCTCCCTTACGGAGGACCGCGCCCTCACCGCCGATGCGGTGGCGCAGGGCTACGCCATAACCTATAACGACGCCGCTGAATTTTACGACGAGCAACCCACAAGCCTTAAAATAGCGCTGCGGCAGCGGCTGCGTTGGTCAAAGGGGCATTTGCTTGCCTTTGCCGAAACAGGACCTTACCTGCTTTTAAACGTGTTTTGCGGTAAGCATTTTTTAAAAACGCGCTGGCAGGATGATAAAAAAGAAAAGAAGAAAAAAGGCTTTAAGGATATTTGCAAGGGCTTTTTGGAATCGGTAAGGCACCGCTTTGCCTCATACGACACGCTTATGCAGCTGACGCCCTTTTCGGTTATAAACATTGTGCGCTGGCTTTTGGTCTCGGTAATAGCCTACGGCTTTTACTGCTATGCTTACGGCATAGGCGGCGCGGCGGTATTTACCCGCGGCACCTACCTCGGGCGGTTTTTGCGCTTTTTATTCCCCATTGAAATAAACGTTTCTTCGGGTCTTCAGGCAATGGCGGCGGGTATGCTGCTGGCGGTGTGGCTTAGAATTTTATACAGGCTCGGCAAATACCTTGAAAACACGGCTGCTGCAATTTACATTTTTATTGTGGAGCATAAGCGCATTAAAAAAATACCCTTTTCAAAAATGCTGCTTTATATTTTCACCTGGCCCACCTTTGATATAATCGGGCGGTACACCCAGTATGTGGCGCTGTTTAAAAAGGTTACCTGGAAGCCCATACCGCACGAAAGCAAGGTTACAATAGATGATATTCACGAGTCGGACGAAACAAAAGAAACCGCGAATGTGGGATAATTAAAGTCTAAACCGGAAAAACGCTTTTTCTCTTATATAGGTTTATTACCCTTTTGCCCCTATCCTCGGCAAGTCTTTTAAAATCTGCCGCGCCGCCGGAGCCCTCCACATAGGTGACTACCGTATCGGCATACCGCAGCATTATATTATTGCGTTTTACTATTGCAAAGCGCAGCGGAGTTTTTATCAGCCCCCCGGGAAAAATTGTTTCCGAGGGGCTGAAATTTTTTATATCCTTTTTACGCTTTTCTAAATATGCCAAAACAACCTTATAGCTTATAAAAGGATATTCGGTCTTTAGCTCCTTCAAGGTATCGTATACCATCCAATCAAAGCTGCCCTCATTGCCGACGTAAAACATATCCGCTCTGTCCTTTTCAATAAGCTCCCGCAGGGTTTCTTTAAGTAAAGGTTTTACACTGTCGGGCGTGCGCCTGTGCCCGAAAAATGTTACGGTCATATTTATTTCCCCTCAATATTTTTTAAAAATATATTAAGTGGATATTTTATATCTACTCTGTCAACATTATAACACGCAGATACTTTAAAATCAACGTTGGATAATAAATATCCAATTGAGATGCTTGAGGGTGTAAAATATGGCGAAAAGTCTTTTTCTTATAAAAGGGAATATTTGCGCAGAGCGTGTCAGGCTGGGCAGAGCATTGCAAAAGCCGCCTATGACGCAGGATGACTTAGCACGCAAGATACAATTTATGGGTATGGATATGACGCCGCTTATTATTTCGCGTATAGAGAAAAATCAGCGCCATGTGTGCGATGCCGAACTCAGAATACTTGCAAAAGCATTGGGTGTTACAATGGACTGGCTTTGCGGCGACAGTGACGAGATTAAAATAAACTGAGGTTATTTTATGGTTACGAAGAGTTTATCAATATGAAATACAATGAGCTTGCAACGGTTTCGGGCGTAACGCCGTCAACTGTTTACAGCCTTATGGACGCAAGCCGTAAGGATTTATCGGTAATTACGCTGAAAAAGCTTTGCGACGGACTTGATATGACGATAACGGAGTTTTTCGATGATGAGCTTTTTAAAACGCTCGAACAGGAAATCAGATGAAAAGAATAATTGATACGGAGAATGTCAATATAATCGGTGCACGGATAAAAATTGCAAGAGAAAATGCCGGAATGAGTCAAAAACAGCTTTCGGAAAAGCTGGAATTAGAGGCGGTATATACCTGCCGTGGTTCAATTTCAAGAATTGAAAACGGAAAGCGTGCCGTAACTGATATCGAAATAGACGCAATTTCAAAAATACTGAACGTATCACTGGATTTCCTATTTGGCAGGGAGTGACAAATATGGCGAAAGGTCTTTTTAATAACACACCGACGGCATAGTTTCCACGAAACAAAAAAGAACTGGACCGCTTGCGGTTCAGCTCCTTTTCATCTGTCAATATTATATGCGGCATAAAATCATGCAGAAATTCAGCCTCCCTTGCCTTAAAGGGAGGGGATTGTGCTATATACCGTTAATCAGCTTTTTAATTGCTTCGGCGGCGGCGGTAAGCCCCGCAGCGCCGGGCACGGGCGCCATACTGGCAGGAGACACTCTGCCCGTGTTGCGGTATTCGCCGCGATCCTGCGGCTTTATGGGCGGCTCGTCGCTCCAAACGGCGGTAACCCCCGAAACGCCGCGTTTTTTAAGCTCATAGCGCATTACCCGCGCTAAGGGGCAAACGCTTGTTTTTGATATATCTGTCACCCTGATGCGCGTGGGGTCGGTTTTATTGCCCGTTCCCATAACGCTTATCAGGGGGATTTTTCTTTTATACGCCTGCTCTGCCAAAAAAAGCTTTGCGGTCACGTTATCCACCGCGTCTATCATAACGTCGAATTTTTCAAAGGGGATTTCGCTTTCGGGCGTTATAAATTCGCAAACGGGAATTATATTGCACCCGGGGTTAATATCCCTGTACCTTGCGGCGGCTATATCGGTCTTGTTTTTACCCACTGTGGAATTAAGCGCTATAAGCTGGCGGTTTATGTTGCTTTTTGCAACCGTATCGTTATCGTAAATATAAACCGTGCCGAGCCCTGAGCGCACAAGCGCCTCGGCGGCATACGACCCCACGCCCCCAAGCCCGAAAACAGCGGCGGCGGAGTGTGAGAGCTTATCAATTCCTTTTTCGCCTATAAGCGAGGCGGTTCTTAAAAGTTCTTCGCGCATATCACAGCTCCAAGTATTTAATAAGATATGGTATTTGCGTTTCAAAGTCTACCCCGAAGCGTTCTTCGCGGTTATCGGTCAGCGCCTTTTTTATGCAGCGCGCGGTGAAATTAGCCGCTATCTGCGCGGCGGATTTTAAGCTGCGGTCGCGAAGATATGCGGCGGTAAGCGTGCTTGTAAAAATATCCCCCGTGCCGTGGTAAGCCACGGGAACGCGCTCGGCAAATACATATGAGGCGGTTTCGCCGTCAAAAACGGCGGCGCCTATTTTTCTTTCGTCAAAGCTTACGCCCGTCAACACAATATCGGCGTGGGTCTTCAAATAAAGTCCGCCTAGCAGCGCCTTTATATAATCTTCATCATACGGCGGCTCTTTATATTCGCACCCCAGCATAAGGCATGCTTCGGTAATGTTAGGGGTTATAATATCCGCCGCGGCGCACAATTTCAGCATAAAATCGGGAAAATCAGGCTCAAAACCGCGGTAAAGCCTGCCGTTATCCGCCATAACGGGGTCGGCTATAAGCTTTGTATCGGGGCGGCTTATGAGGCGGGCGGCTTCCAGCGCTAAATAAATTTGCTGCTTTGAGCACAGGTAGCCTGTGTAAACCGCGTCGGCGGTAACGCCCTCCTCTTTCCAGTGGCGGGCTATGGCTACCATATCGGGCGACATATCCTTAAATGTATAATTTTTAAAGCCGCCCGTGTGGGTTGAAAGCACCGCCGTGGGAATAACGGCGGTTTCAATTCCCGCTGCCGAAATTATGGGCAGCGCGACCGTGAGCGAGCATTTCCCGAGACAGGAAATATCGCTTATTGCAACAACTCGCTTTTGCAAGCTATTTCACTCCCTTTTCAGGACAAAAACTTTCAAGCGGACAAATTTCGCAGTGTGCTTTACGGGCGGTGCATATATCCCTGCCGAAAAGCACCGCGCGGTGACAAAACGCGTTGGATTTTTCGGGCGGCAGCAGCTTTCGCATTTCGGTTTCAACCTTCAGCGGCACGGTCGTATTAACCAACCCCAAGCGGTTGCAGAGCCTTATAAAGTGCGTGTCGGTAACCACGGCGGGCTTGCCGAAAATATCCCCGCACACAAGGTTTGCAGTTTTTCTGCCTATTCCGGGCAGGCGGGTCAGTTCTTCAATAGTATCGGGTACTTTACCGCCGTACTGCTCTGTCAGCATTTTGCCTATGCCGCAAAGGTCCTTTGCCTTTGTTTTGTAAAGCCCGCAGGTTTTAATTAGCTCCTCCACCCGCTTTATATCGGCGGCAGCGAGTGTCTCGGGCGTGGGGAACTCGGCAAAAAGCGCGGGAGTTACCATATTCACCCGCTTATCGGTGCATTGCGCCGAAAGACGCGTTGCGATAAGCAGCTGATACGCGTCGGTATAGGTAAGGGAGCACACGGCGTCGGGGTAGAGCTTTTCAAGACCCGCTACCGCCCTTTCGGTTATTTCTTTTTTACGCATTTGTAGGCTCCAGCTTTAAATCGCCCTGCTTTATAAGCCCCAATTTGCGCATACCCTCGGCAATGGCAAGGGTCACGGCGGCGGGGAGAATAAAGTGCATAACTATTATTTCAATTATTGTAACCGCGGGTGAAAAGCCCGCCGCGGTCATACTGTCATACGCCATAAACTGACCCACAAGCCCCGAGGAGCCCATACCCGAGCCTACGGGGTTGCTTACCATTTTAAGCACCGCCGAGGAAATCGGACCGAGTATAGCGCTTGAAAGCACGGGCGGCAGCCAAAGTATAGGCTTGCGCACAAGGTTCGGAACCTGAAGCATAGAAGTGCCGAGACCCTGGGCTATAAGCCCGCCGAGCTTATTTTCGCGGTAGCTTATAACCGCAAAGCCTACCATATTGCAGCAGCAGCCTATTGTGGCGGCGCCTGCGGCAAGCCCGGTTATACCCATTGAAATGCCTATTGCCGCCGAGGAAATGGGCAGGGTTAAAATAACGCCCATAAGCGCCGAAATCGCGATTCCGCCCAAAATCGGGCTGTTTTCAACATTTATATTAACAAGCTCGCCGAGCCACTTCATAGCCGTGGAAATGTACGGTCCTACAAAATAGCCCGCAGCCGCGCCCGCCAAAATGCAGCAGACAGGCGTTACAATTATATCCACCTTTGTTTTGCCCGAAACCAGCGCGCCTATTTCAATAGCTATGTAGGCGGCTATAAAAGCGCCGAGCGGCTCGCCGGGTGCGCCTATTTTAAAAGCCTCGTTTGCAAGGTTGGGGAAAGCGCCTATCATACCCGTAACCCCCGCGGCTACCGCAACCAGCGGTGAAGATTTTAATTTGCAGGCAACGCCCACGCCTATGCCCGCGCCCGTGAGCGTTTTTGCAACGCTGCCCATGGCGTTCAGGTATGTACCCACAACGTTACCGCCCACAAGCTTACCTATTTGGCAGATAATAGTGCCTATAATAAGCGTGGAAAAAAGCCCGTAGCTCATTCCGGAAAGTCCGTCTATAAAAAGGCGGTTGAGATATTTTTTCATAATTTTCCCCTTCTTCGCAATAGTATTACACTTATTATACTAAAAAAAATTAAAATTAACAATAGTGAATACCCCGAATTTCAGGGAAAATACTAATGATATTATGATAATATTATCAAGGCATAAACGGAGGTAAAAATATGAAAACAGTAGCATTCTTCGATGCGAAAAGCTACGACCGCGAAAGTTTTAAACGTTTTGAGGACGAGGACATAAATATAAGATTTTTTGAAAACAAGCTGAACGCCGACACCGTGAGTATGGCGGCATGCTGCGACGGCGTGTGCGTTTTTGTAAACGATACGCTTGACAGAACGGTTATTGAAAAACTGGCGGAATACGGCGTGGGAGTAATTGCGCTCAGGTGCGCGGGCTATAACAATGTGGATTTAAAGGCGGCGGCGGGGCGCGTAAAGGTGGTAAGAGTGCCCGCCTACTCGCCCTATGCCGTAGCCGAGCACGCGGCGGGGCTGCTGCTAATTTTAAACCGCAAGCTGCATAGGGCTTATATAAGAACCCGCGACCATAACTTCTCATTAGAGGGGCTTATCGGCTTTGATATGCACGGCAAGACCGTGGGAATTATAGGCACGGGTAAAATAGGCAGGTGCTTTGCGGATATCTGCACCGGTTTCGGAATGAATATTTTGGGCTGCGACCCATACGAAAGCCCCGAATTTAAGGGCGAATACGTCACGCTTGAGGAGCTGCTGCAAAAAAGCGATATTATATCGCTGCACTGCCCGCTTACAAAGGAAAACCACCACCTGATAAACGAAAACACAATAAATCAAATGAAAAACGGCGCGTATATTATAAACACCTCGCGCGGACAGCTGATAGACACCCAAAGCCTGATAGCGGGGCTGAAATCGGGCAAAATAGGCGCGGCGGGGCTGGACGTTTACGAGGAGGAAACCGAGCTTTTCTTTGAAGATTACTCCGAGGAAATAATCCCCGACGATACCCTATCCACCATTATTTCAATGCCGAATGTTATTGTCACCTCGCACCAGGCGTTTTTAACCCGCGAGGCGCTCGATGGAATTGCGGGCACTACAATGGAAAACCTGCGCGCTTTCTTTGCGGGTGAGGAGCTTAAAAACGAGGTCGGGTAAAAAATTCAATTCCCTCAGAGCAAAGTCCGATTTATAGGACACACAAGTCTGTATAATAAAGAAAAAGAATAAAAAAAGACTTGACAAATGTCGAATTTGCGATTATAATATCAATATCGAACATTTGTTCGGAGGGAGAAATTATGAATTTATCAATGCTTTTAAGAACAGTTTTTGAAATAGCTATGTTTGCCGCCGTGCTTTGGGGAATTTTCCATGAGGACAGGCTGGCAGCATTTGAAAGAAAAATAGCCTGCCTTGTTCGCCGCCGCAGACTTAAGGTAATAAAAGGCTCGCGCCCGGAGTCGCTTTGCAACAGCGCGGAAGGGTGAATATTTAATGCGGAATTAACGATTTATAACAGCAAACCCTAAAATTTAACCCCGATAGTTGTCATTTTAACGATAACTACCGGGGTTCTCTGTTTATTATTCCGAATTCCGCATTACGAATTCCGCATTACTTTGTCATAAGCTCGCAAACAAGTGCGCTGTGCTCGGCGGGGTCGGGCACGCTCTTACCGCCTATTAAGCACGCCTCACCGTAAAGCAGCTTTGCGTATTTACCGAGGGTATCCTTATCCTCGGTATAAAGCGATTTCAGCTTTTCGGCAATCGGGTGGTTTGCATTTATTTCAAGCACAAGCTGCGCCTTAACTTTATTCTGCTCCGCTCCCGGCATAGAGTTTAGCACCTTTTCCATTTCAAGCGAAATTCCGCCCTCGCTTGTAAGGCATACGGGGTGATCTTTCAGCTTGTTTGTAAAGCGGACGGCGTTTATCTTGTCGCCGAGACTTTCTTTCATAGCCTCAAACATATCCTTGGCGGCGGTGTTTTCCTCTTCAAGCGCCTTCTTTTCGTCCTCGCTGTCAAGGTTCAAATCGTTATCACAAATATTAACAAACTTTTTGCCGTCATATTCCGCCAGCATTTTAAGGGCGAATTCGTCAACGTTTTCGGTAAGGTAAAGTATTTCAAAGCCCTTATCCTTTACCGCGTCGGTCTGCGGAAGCATATCAATCTTTTCGTCTGTCTCGCCGCAGGCGTAGTAAATAGAGTCCTGCCCCTCTTTCATTCTGCTTACATACTCTTTAAGGGTAACATACTTCTTCTCGTTTGAGGAGCGGAAAATTAGCAGGTCGCGCAGGGTTTCCTTATGTGCGCCGTAATCGTTGTAAATGCCGAATTTAAGCTGTATGCCGAACGCTTTAAAAAATTCCTCGTAAGCCTCGCGCTCATCCTTGAGCATTTTTTCAAGCTCCGATTTTATCTTCTTTTCAAGGGTCTTGGCAATAAGCTTTAGCTGCCCGTCGTGCTGTAAGGTTTCGCGCGAAATATTGAGCGAGAGATCCTCGCTGTCAACAAGCCCCTTTACAAAGCTGAAATAATCGGGCAGAAGCTCTGCGCACTTATCCATTATAAGCACGCCCTTTGAATATAGCTGCAAGCCCTTTTCATATTCCTTTGTGTAGTAATCAAACGGCGGGTGCTTAGGTATAAACAGCAGTGCGGAATAGGTTGCCTGACCCTCTGTCTTTGTGTGGATAACGCGGGCGGGGTCATCATAATCGTAGAACTTTTCTTTATAGAAATTGTTGTAATCCTCGGGCTTTATTTCGCTTTTCTGCTTTTTCCAAAGCGGCACCATACTGTTGAGGGTGCGTATTTCCGTAACGTCCTTGTATTCGGTGGGCTTATCCTCCTCGCCTTCCTTTTTCGGTACAGGTTCTTTGGTTGTAAACTCCATACGGATCGGGTGGCGAATGTAATCGGAATACTTCTTTACAAGCGCGCTTATTCTGTATTGATCGAGGAACTCATCGTAATTATCGTCCCCCTCATTTTCCTTTATGTGCAGGGTTACAGTAGTGCCCACCGTTTCCTTTTCGCAGGGCTCAACCGTGTAGCCGTCCGCTCCCGATGAGGACCAGCGAAAAGCCTCGTCCGAGCCGAAGGCGCGGCTTTCAACCGTAACCTTATCGCTCACCATAAACGCCGAATAAAAGCCTACGCCGAACTGACCTATAATATCAACGTTTTCTTTTTTCTCGTTCTCCTGCTTAAAGGCAAGCGAGCCCGATTTTGCAATTGTACCGAGGTTCTTATCGAGCTCGTCCTCGGTCATTCCGCAGCCGTTATCAATTATTTTAAGGGTGCGGGCGTCCTTGTTTATTTCAAGGCGTATTTCAAAATCATCGGGCGCTATACCCACCGAATTATCGGTAAGCGAGCGGAAATAGAGCTTGTCCAGCGCGTCGCTCGCGTTGGAAATAAGCTCGCGCAGGAAAATTTCCTTATGGGTATAAATTGAATTTATCATCATATCCATAAGCTTTTTGGATTCTGATTTAAACTGTCTTGTACGCATAAATTTATCACCTTTTTTGAGAGTTTGACTTTAACTGACATATAGTATAGAACATCTGTCGGCTTCTATTGTTAATAAATTGTTAATAATATATTAAAATGTATTGTTGACTTGTATTTTAAAAATGCTATAATAACCATATAACATTATCGGAGGTAATATTTAATGGAGCTTAAAGGCACAAAAATAAACTTTCTCGGCGACAGTATAACCGAGGGTGCGGGAACCTCCTCGCACGATAAAATGTTCACAATGTTAATTGAGCGCGAATACGGCGCAATATGCCAGAATTACGGCATAGGCGGCACACGCATAGCAAGGCAGAAAACGCCGACCGAGGAAAAATGGGACAGGGATTTTATATCCCGCGTGCCCGAAATGGATAATGACGCGGATATAGTGGTGGTTTTCGGCGGCACTAACGATTTTGGTCACGGCGACGCGCCGCTCGGCACAATGAGTGACCGCACGCCATATACCTTTTACGGCGCGCTGCACTGCCTTTACACCGCGCTTATCGAGAAATATCCCGGTGTGCCGATAGTGGTGCTGACCCCCCTGCACAGAATAACCGAGGATATACCCACGGGCGATAATAAGCCCGCGCCTGTAGGAACGCTTAAGGAATATGTAAATATAATACGCGAGGTTGCAGAGTATTACTCGCTGCCGGTGCTTGATTTATTTAAAGAGAGCGGCTTGCAGCCGAAAATTCCGGTAATTCAGCAGAAATATGTTCCGGACGGGCTGCACCCGAACGATGCGGGCAACGAGATTTTAGCGCATAAAATCGCGCGTTTTCTTGAAATGCTGTAAACCGATAAATTAAGAGCATAGGGATTGCACGAAAAAATGTCTCCCTTCTGTTTTGACTATGCGTCAAAAAGAAGGGAGCCTATGGTTTTCACACAAAAAATTCCGCTTTACATTGCCCTGAAATTATCTACGGTAACGCCGTCGGCGTTTTCTATTGTGATATTTTCCTGCTCTATTGCGTTTATAAGGTGCGCGCCTGTTACCCATTCCGATGCGAACACGCGGTTTTGCGGGCGGAGGTGCTGGCTGAACGGGCGCATATGAGCGTCGGCAGATTTCAGCATATTTTTAAGGAGGTTGCGGGCGTATCCCCCGCGGAATATACCGAAAAAATGAGAATAGCCCGCGCGAAGGAGCTGCTAACAGGTGGCAGCTGCGATATTTCGGAAATAGCCTTTAAGTGCGGATTTTCGGAGCACAGCTATTTTTCAAAGCGCTTTAAAAAATATACCGGCGTAACGCCTAGGCAAACGAGAATAATCCGAACCCGTTTTTTGAGCGTGGATTTCTCGCATTGCCGCGTTAAAATACTCGTTAATCCGTTAGGATTAACTGCGTTTTGTGCCTCGCTCTGCAAAAAATCCGCTCCTCAAAAAATCTGCGACCCAAAACGAGCGTGATTTTCGTGTGGATTTTTATGCGGAGGATGCGATAAGGCTTTCACCTTATAAAGACGACAAATGAAAATACGCCGAAAATACGCCGTTTTGGGCGGGTTCGGATTATTCTCGTTTGCCTACCGCCTATAAAACAGCCGAGCGGGAAAAATTAACGGTTGACAAACATATATTATATGATACAATATAAACAGAACTGAATACTATCCTTATCAAGAGCGGCGGAGGGGACCGGCCCTGTGATGCCCGGCAACCTGATTTTTAAATCAAGGTGCCAATTCCGGCGGATTATCCGAAAGATGAGGCTTTTTATACCGTCTCGTCCGAGGCGGTTTTAATTTTTTTGAAAAAAGAGGAATTTAAAATGGCGAAAATGCTTTTTACATCCGAATCGGTAACAGAGGGACATCCCGATAAGGTGTGCGACGGTATATCCGACGCGATACTCGATGAAATTTTAAAGAACGACCCCGACGCACGCGTTGCCTGCGAGACCTTCTGCACCACCGGCAGCGTGACCGTAATGGGAGAAATAACCACAAGCTGCTATGTTGATATTCCGCAGATAGCGCGCGACGTGGTTTGCAGAATAGGGTATGACAGCCCCTCCGCCGGCTTTGACGGCAATACCTGCGCGGTTATGACGGCGATAGACAAGCAGTCGCCCGATATAGCGCTGGGCGTTGATAATTCGCTTGAATACAAGGACGGCGAGGAGGACGAATACAATCTGCGCGGCGCGGGCGACCAGGGTATGATGTTCGGCTACGCCTGCGATGATACGCCCGAGCTTATGCCGCTGCCTATTTCCTTAGCACACAAAATGGCAAAGCGGCTGACCGACGTTCGCAAAAGCGGTGAGCTCAGCTACCTGCGCCCCGACGGTAAGACCCAGGTCACGGTTGAATACGACGACGGAAAACCCGCGCGCATAGAGGCGGTTGTGGTGTCATCTCAGCACAGTGCCGATATTGATTTATCAAGGCTAAGGGCGGATATACTCGAAAAGGTTATAAAGCCCACCGTGCCGGCAGAGCTGCTTGACGAAAACACAAAAATATATATTAACCCCACGGGCCGCTTTGTTGTGGGCGGACCGCAGGGCGACACAGGGCTTACCGGCAGAAAAATTATAGTTGATACCTACGGCGGCTTTGCACGCCACGGCGGCGGCGCGTTTTCGGGCAAGGATCCCACAAAGGTTGACAGAAGCGCAGCCTACGCCGCAAGATATGTTGCGAAGAATATTGTAGCCGCGGGCATTGCGAAAAAATGCGAGGTGCAGTTAGCTTACGCCATAGGCGTGGCGCACCCGGTTTCGGTAATGGTGGATACCTTCGGCACTGGCATATACCCCGACGATAATATAGCCGAGGCGGTTAAAAAGGTGTTTGACCTGCGCCCCTCCGCTATAATAGATAAGCTTGACCTTAAAAAGCCTATATACAGCAGCCTTTCGGCATACGGTCATATGGGCAGGGAGGACTTAGGCGTTTCCTGGGAGAAAACCGATAAAACGGAAGAGCTTAAAAAGTACTTGACAAAATAAAACTTTGTGTTATAATGGAATAACAATGAAGCAGTACGTTTATTCGTCCTCACCCCGAGCGAGAAGCGATAGGGTCAATAAAAGTTCAAACTTATTTGTTTGGTATTTTTATGCGCGGGCGAAAATTCGTCCGCGCTTTTTGAATTGCAGCAACGCGAATTTTGGAGGTGCATTAACATCAGCAGCAAAGAGCTTTCCGTAAATGAAAACATCAGATTTAAGGAAGTCCGTACGATCGGCTCAGACGGTTCACAGTTGGGAATTTTACCGATTGCCAAGGCTTTGGAAGCGGCGTATGCCGCCGATCTCGATCTGGTTTGCATTTCGCCGAACGCCGCCCCGCCGGTATGTAAGATAATGGATTACGGTAAATACCGTTTTGAGCAGGCAAAGCGCGAAAAGGAAGCCAAAAAAAATCAGAAAACGGTTGAGGTTAAGGAAATAAGGTTAGGACTTAGCATTGACGTTCACGATTTTGAGACCAAGGGAAAACACGCAATGCGTTTTCTTGACGAGGGCAACAAGGTAAAGGTTTCTATCCGTTTCAGAGGCAGAGAATTGGGTCACCCGGAAATAGGGCTTGAAACAATGCGCCGCTTCGCGGAATATTGCGCAGACCACGGCTCGGTTGAAAAGGCTGCTAAAATGGAAGGCAGAAATATGCTAATGTTTTTGGCTCCGAAATCGGGTAAATAATTGCAGTTGAATTATATCAGGGAGGACTTACAATGCCTAAGATCAAAACACACAGCGGCGCGAAAAAGCGCTTTAAGCTCACCAAAACCGGCAAGGTTAAACGTGCTCATGCTTTCAAGTCGCACATTCTCAACAAGAAGACCACAAAGCGCAAGAGAAATCTCCGCAAGGTTGTTACGGCTGACGTAACCAACGTAGCGAAGATCAAGAAAATGATTCCTTATAAATAAGGTACGACTGAAATCGGAGGTTAGAAGATATGGCACGTGTTAAGGGTGCGTTAGCAACACGCAAAAGAAGAAAAAAGACTTTAAAGCTGGCTAAGGGCTATTTCGGCGCTAAGTCAAAGCTTTTTAAAACCGCTAAAGAAGCCGTAATGAAATCCGGCAACTATGCGTACATCGGCCGCAGGCAGAAAAAGCGCGATTTCCGCAGATTGTGGATAACCCGCATTTCCGCCGCCTGCAAGCTGAACGGTATAAACTATTCCCAGTTTATGAACGGCCTTAATAAGGCGGGAATAACCATAAACCGTAAAATGCTTGCCGACCTTGCGGTTAATGACGCCGCGGGCTTTACCACCTTGGTAAAGGCTGCCGTTAAGGCTCTCGAAAAGTAATTTTTTTCGCCCGGGGTTTGCTCTCTGGGCGAATTTTTAATATTATGAAAGGGTGCGGTGCCGATTGTATGGCTTTAAAAAAGTTACAAGCAGAGAAAATCCACTTATCAAGCTTGTTTCCTCGCTCCAGAAAAGCGCTGCCGCAAGGCGCGAAAACGGTCTTTTCGTGCTGGAGGGGCTGCGGCTGTGTACGGACGCGTGCGATAACGGAATCAGGTTTGATAAGTTGATCGTCTCATTTTCGGCGGCGGAAAGGTACGCTGAAAAAATTGTGGCATTTGCAAAAAATGCCGATGACTGTATAGCCGTTCCCGACGCGCTTTTTAAGAAGATAGGCGATACCGAAAACCCGCAGGGAATAATAGCGCTTTGCAATATTCCGAAAACCGAAAGCGCAAGCATTAAAAAGAACGGCAAATATGTCGCTTTGGAAAATATAAACGACCCCGCGAATTTAGGCGCAATATCCCGCACGGCGGAGGCGCTGGGAGCGGACGGGCTTATACTGTCCTCGGGCAGCTGCGACCCGTATTCACCTAAAGCTATGCGCGCCTCAATGGGAACGCTTTTGCGTATGCCGATTTTTGTTTTCGGCGATTTTGCGGCGGAAATGAAAAACTGCGGGCTGAAATTTTACGCCTGCGTGCCGTCTTCGTCGGCTGAAAGCATTTCAAATGTAAAATTTTTGCCGGGCTGCGCCGTAATGATAGGCAACGAGGCAAACGGGCTTACCGAAGAAACAAAGGCGGCGGCACATAAAAAAATCACCATACCTATGCGCGGCAGAGCCGAATCGCTCAATGCGGCGGCTGCGGCGGCAATAGCTGTTTGGGAAATGATGAAATGATTGAATACCTTATCTGGCTGCAAACAGCCCTCGGTGCGGGAAATCCGCGCGGGGCGCGGGCGCTCGATAATATAGGCAGCGCCGAGCAAATTTACAAAATGAACGATACCGAGCGCAGGCAAAGCGGTATTTTCACGCCGAAAGACCTTGAAAGGCTGCGCCTTACGAAATTGGGCGAAGCAAAGGCGATAGAAAAGGAATGTCGCCGCCACGGGATAACCCTGCTTGCCTACGGGGATAATAAATACCCCGAAAAGCTGAGGGTAATAGCCGAGCCGCCCGTTTTGCTTTATTTAAAGGGCAAGCTGCCGAATGTGGATGAAACGCCCGCGGTTTGCATTGTGGGGCCGCGAAAATCAAGCGAATTCGGGCAGAAAGCGGCGTATTCACTGGGTTACCGTTTAGCATCAGCCGGAATGACGGTGGTAAGCGGCGGAGCGCGCGGCAGTGATTTTTACGCCCACAGCGGCGCTTTAAAGGCCGAGGGCAAAACCGTGCTTGTTATGGGCTGCGGAATAGAATCGGACTACCTGCCCGAAAATGCCGCGCTAAGGCGCGCCGTGGCTGAAAACGGCTGCCTTGTAAGCGAATATCCGCCCTTTGAGGGCGCCTCGAAATACACATTTCCTGTGAGAAACAGGCTTATGTCGGCTTTAGCCGACGCGGTTATTATAACCGAGGCGGGCATGCGCAGCGGCGCCGTAAATACCGCAAACCACGCGCTGAACCAAGGCAAGGAAATTTTTGTAATACCCGGTTCTCCTGCGGATGAAAATTACGCGGGCTCAAACGCCTTGCTCCGCGACGGCGCACGGCCGCTGCTTGATATAAGCGATATTTTGAATGAATATCTGCCGCGGTACCCCGATAAAATTGATATTGAGAAAGCAATTAAAAAGCGGGCAAAACCCGAAAAAACGGAAGTTCACAAAAAATTATCAATTGAAACTCTTTCAAACGCGGCGAAAATAGTATATAATCAATTGAATAAGCCTATATTTTATCCCGATGAGATAAATACTTCTTTAGAGCCGGGCGATATTTTATCGGCGCTTACCGAGCTTGAAATAGAAGGGCTTATACGCTCGCTGCCCGGCGGCAGGTACGAGCTTATCAACAACTGAAGACGGAGGAAGGAAATGTCTAAGCTTATAATAGTTGAGTCACCCACCAAGGTGAAAAGCATAAAAAAATATTTAGGCGGCGGCTATGAGGTAATGGCTTCAATGGGTCATGTGCGCGATTTGCCGAAATCAAAGCTGGGCGTTGATACCGAGCACGATTTTAAACCGCAGTATATAAATATGTCGGACAAGAAGGACTTAATAAAGCAGCTTAAAACGGCGGCGGCAAACAGCGACGGCGTGCTGCTCGCAACCGACCCTGACAGAGAGGGAGAGGCAATATCGTGGCATTTGGCATATTTGCTGGCGCTCGATTTAAACGAGCCTAACCGCGTAGCCTTTAACGAAATTACCGAAAGCGGTGTAAAGGCAGGCATTGCCGCACCGCATAAAATAGATTTGAACCTTGTTGACGCGCAGCAGGCAAGACGCGTGCTTGACAGAATTGTGGGCTATAAGCTAAGCCCGTTTTTATGGAAAAAGGTCAAGGGCGGGCTTTCCGCGGGCCGTGTGCAAACGGTGGCTTTAAGGCTTATTGTAGAGCGCGAAAGGGAAATTGAAAAGTTTAATTCCGAGGAATACTGGAGCGTAGACGCAAAGCTGCTTGCAGGCACAAAGAGCTTTAAGGCGGCTCTTTACGGCTTTGCCGACGGTAAGAAAATAGACGTAATTCCGAATGCGGAGGAGGCCGGCAAAATAGTATCGGCGCTTAGCGGTGCGGAATATATAGTATCGGCACTTAAAAAGGGCACGCGCAAAAAGCAGCCCGCGCCGCCCTTTATAACCTCTACCCTTCAGCAGGAGGCTTCGCGCAAATTGGGCTTTACGGGTCAGCGCACAATGCGCATTGCGCAGCAGCTGTACGAGGGCGTTGACGTTCCGGGAGCGGGCACAACGGGTCTTATAACCTATATGCGTACCGATTCGCTGCGTATATCGGAAGAGGCGCGCGCGGCGGCTTATAAGTATATTACAGGACGTTACGGCAAGGAATATCTGCCCGAAAAGCCGCGTTATTTCAAAACAAAGAGCGGCGCGCAGGACGCGCACGAGGCTATACGCCCCACGTCGGTCAGCTTTACGCCCGAGTCTGTAAAGGACGCGCTTACCGCCGAGCAGTATAAACTTTATAAACTTATCTGGGAGCGGTTTATAGCATCGTTAATGGAGGTTTGCGTGCAGAACACCGTAAACGCCGATATTACCGCAGGCGACTATTTATTCAAGGCAAGCGGGTATTCTATAAAGTTTGACGGCTTTACCGTGCTTTACGAAGAGGGCAAGGATGAAGACAGCGCCGAGGGCGGCGCACTGCCCGAAATGAAAACGGGCGATAAGCTGAAACTAAAGGAACTGACCCCCAACCAGCACTTCACGCAGCCCCCCGCAAGATACACCGAGCCGACCCTTATTAAGGCGCTCGATGAAAACGGAATAGGCAGACCTTCAACCTATGCGCCGATAATTTCCAATATATTGGGGCGCGACTATATTGAGCGCGAGAAAAAGAGCTTAAAGCCCACAAATCTCGGTATGGTGGTCTCCGACCTTATGGTGGAGTATTTCGATAAGATAGTGGACGTTAAGTTTACCGCAGGGCTTGAAAAGCAGCTTGACGAAATAGGCGCGGGCAAGCGCGGCTGGGTTGATACCATAAAGGATTTTTATAAGGATTTTGATAAGCTTTATAAAAAAGCCGAGGACTCTCTCGAGGGCAAGCGCGTAAAGGTGCCCGATGAGGAAACCGACGTAATATGCGATAAATGCGGCAGAAAAATGGTGGTAAAATCGGGCAGGTTCGGCAAGTTCCTTGCATGCCCCGGCTACCCCGAGTGCAAAAACACAAAGCCCATGCCCGAGGACGAGGTTAAGCAGCCCTGCCCGAAATGCGGCGGCAAGCTGGTTAAAAAGACCTCTAAAAAGGGCAAGAAATTTTACGGCTGCTCAAATTACCCCGAGTGCGATTTCGCAGCCCCCGGCATACCCACGGGCGAAAAATGCCCCGAGTGCGGCAGCTTTATTATAAGCGGCGTTCGCGGCAGAAAATACTGTATGAATTCGGAGTGCCCCACAAGGCAGAAGAAAGCGGATAAAAAAACGGATGAATAAACTGACTGTAATAGGCGGCGGGCTTGCGGGCTGCGAGGCAGCCTACGCTGCGGCAAACCGCGGCATAGAGGTAGAGCTGATTGAAATGAAGCCCGCCAAAAAGACCGCGGCGCACAAAAGCGATTATTTAGCAGAGCTTGTCTGCTCAAATTCGCTGAAAGCATCTCGGGTAGACTCTGCCGCGGGGCTTTTAAAGGAAGAAATGCGCAGGCTCGGCTCTGTTTGCCTTGCTGCGGCGGATAAATCGGCAGTGGCGGCAGGCGGCGCGCTTGCGGTTGACCGCGATATTTTTTCAAGGCTTATAACCGAAAAAATAAAAAACCACCCGAATATCACCGTTACCGAAAGGCTTGTTACCGAAATACCGCAAGGCGGCGTTACGGTAATAGCGACAGGACCTTTAACGGACGATAAACTGGCGGAAAAGCTGGCGGGACTTTGCGAGGGCGGCAATTTAAGCTTTTACGACGCCGCCGCGCCTATTGTAACGGCGGAAAGCGTGGATATGAGCAAGGCGTTTTTCGCCTCGCGCTATGATAAGGGCGGCGACGATTATATAAACTGCCCCATGAACAAAGAGGAATACACCGCCTTTTACCGCGAGCTGATAAACGCGGAATCCGCCCCACTGCACGGCTTTGATAAAGCGCCCAATGTGTACGAGGGCTGTATGCCCGTAGAGGTGCTGGCAAAGCGGGGCGAGGACTCAATAAGATTCGGACCGTTAAAGCCCGTGGGTCTTCGCGACCCGAGAACGGGTCACCGCCCGTGGGCTGCGGTTCAGCTGCGGCGGGAAAATGCGGCGGCTACCCTTTTTAACATAGTCGGCTTTCAAACCAACCTTAAATTTTCAGAGCAAAAAAGGGTATTTTCAATGATACCGGGGCTTGAAAACGCCGAATTTATGCGCTACGGGGTTATGCACCGCAACACATTTATAAATTCGCCGAAGCTGTTAAACCGCAATTTATCCCTTAAAGCGGATAAAAATATTTTCATTGCGGGGCAGCTTTCGGGCGTTGAGGGATATATGGAATCGGCGGCAAGCGGCATAATTGCGGGAATAAACGCGGCGGCTGAAATAACGGGCGAAAAGCCCCTTGTTTTACCCGAAACTACTATGACAGGCGCGCTGCTTTCATATATTACAAACCCGCTGACGGATAATTTTCAGCCCATGGGGGCGAATTTCGGAATAATTCCGCCGCTTGAAACCCATATAAGGGACAAGCGCGAACGCTACGCGGCTTTGGCTGCGCGGGCGCTCGGGATACTTGCGGAGAATATAAAAACGGAGGAAATGTGAAAATGCGTATTGCAGTTGACGCTTTCGGCGGCGATAACGCGCCGCTTGAAATAATAAAGGGCGCGGCGCTTGCCGCACGGGAATATTCGGTGGATATTACACTTACGGGCAATGAAAAAACCATAAGGGAAATAATAGCCCGCGAGGGTCTTGAATTTGCGGGCGATCTTAAAATAATTGATACCGACGACGTAATTTCAATGCACGACGAGCCCACATCGCTTGTGAAAGCCCACAAGGAAAGCTCAATGGCAAAGGCGTTTTACGAATTGGCGGAGGGCAGAGCCGACGCCTTTGTTTCCGCAGGCTCAACGGGCGCCGTGGTAGTGGGCGGCACGCTTATAGTAAAGCGTATTAAGGGCATAAAGCGCCCCGCGCTTGCAGGGCTTATTCCCGCGCCGGGCGGTACATATATGCTTATGGATATGGGCGCAAACGCCGATTGCCGCCCCGAAATGCTCTGCCAGTTCGGGGTAATGGCAAGCGTTTATATGGAAAACGTGGAGGGTAGGAAAAAACCGAAAATAGGGCTTTTGAATATCGGCACGGAGGATACAAAGGGCGGCGAGCTGCAAAAGGCGGCGTATAATCTTATGAAAGAGGCGCCCATAAACTTTGTGGGCAATATAGAATCGCGCGAAATGCCCAAGGGCGTGTGCGACGCGGTTATAACCGACGGCTTTACGGGAAATATCGCCTTAAAGCTTATAGAGGGCACTGTTTCAACCCTTTTCGGGCTTATAAAGCAGGTGTTTTACAAAAGCCTTAAAAATAAGCTTGCGGCGCTTACCGTAAAAGGCGATTTAGGCTCGCTTAAAAGCATGATGGACAGCTCCGAGGTGGGCGGCGCGCCGCTTATGGGCGTTCGCGGCACGGTTATAAAGGCGCACGGCAATTCGGACGCAAAGGCTGTAAAGAACGCGATAGGTCAGGCGGTCAAATTTACCGAGACCGACGTGGTAGGTAAAATTTCCGCCTCGCTTTCAGAATAAAAAAGAAGGAAAAATAAAAATGGAAGGCTTAGAAGAAAAATTAGGCTATAAATTTAAAAATATTGATTTGCTTAAAAACGCGCTTACCCATTCCTCATACGCAAACGAGGTGCGCGATGGCTTTTCTTCAAACGAAAGGCTGGAATTTTTGGGGGATTCGGTGCTTTCTATTATAGTATCGGATTATATTTACAGGCACTACCGCTCCCTGCCCGAGGGCGAGCTTACAAAGCTGCGGGCTTCGCTTGTGTGCGAAAAATCGCTCTGCGCCTTTTCAAGAGAGCTTGAGCTCGGGAAATACCTTATGCTCGGCAAGGGCGAGGATAAGGGCGGCGGCAGAGAGCGCGACTCTATTTTAGCCGACGCGTTTGAGGCGGTGCTTGCCGCAATTTATCTTGACGGCGGAATGGAGCCTGCAAAGCGCCACGTTATGAACTTTGTTTTAAGGGAGCTAAAGCACACCGACGACGAGGTTTTCAAGGACTACAAAACCGCCCTGCAGGAGATAATTCAGCGCAACCCCGAGGAAAGCGTTAATTATGTTCTTACTGGCACCAGCGGCCCAGACCACGATAAAAGCTTTAAGGTTGAGGTGCGCCTTAATTCCAACGTTATAGGCATAGGAATCGGCAAAAACAAAAAGCAAGCCGAGCAAATGGCGGCTAAAGAGGCACTTAGGCTTATGGGTGCCGAAATATGAGCCGAAAGCATTCTAATATATCAATTTTTGTACCGCATATAGGCTGCCCCAATAAATGCAGCTTTTGCAACCAGCGCTATATAACAGGCGCTTGCAAAGGCCCCGGGGCGGACGACGTGGGCGCGGCGGTAGCGGCGGCGCAAAGCAGTAAAAATTATGACCCCGCCACCACCGAAATTGCTTTTTTCGGCGGCAGCTTTACCGCAATTAACCGCAACTATATGACCGACCTTTTAGAGGCGGCGGCGGTTTTTGTGCGCGAGGGGTTGGTACGCGGAATCAGAATTTCCACCCGCCCCGACGCGATAGATGAGGAAATACTGGGCATTTTAAAGGGCTACGGTGTGACCTCAATAGAGCTTGGCGCGCAGAGCATGAACGACCGCGTGCTTAAAATGAACAACCGCGGTCACACGGTAAGAGATGTAGAAAACGCATCCGCCCTTATAAAACGGCACGGCTTTGAACTGGGGCTGCAAATGATGACGGGGCTTTACGGCGACAATGATTCATCTGCAATTCATACCGCAGAAAGGCTTATTGCCCTGCACCCCGATACGGTAAGAATTTACCCGACCATAGTATTAAAGGATACCGATTTAGCCGCGCTTTACGCCGATAATATTTACAAGCCGCAAACGCTCGATAAAGCAGTCAAATTAGCGGCGGAGCTTTACACTATGTTTGAAGAAAACGGTGTGAGGGTAATAAGGCTCGGGCTGCACTCAATAGAGGAAAAGGCGTATATCGCAGGACCCTGGCACCCCGCGTTCAGCGAGCTTTGCCAATCGCAAATAATGCTGACGGGTGTGCTTAAAAGCCTTAAAGATAAAGGAAATTATATAATTTATGTAGCCCCCGGGTGCGTTTCCAAAATGACGGGGCAAAAAAGGAAAAACCTTGTTTTCCTTGCGGGAAAGGGTTATAACTGCCGCGTAAGGGAGGACAAATCCCTTACGGGCCTTGATTTCAGAACAGAAAGAGAAGTGTGACAAAAATGCTGTTAAGCTCCATTCAGATACAGGGCTTTAAATCCTTTGCCGATAAAACGGTACTCAAATTCGGCAAGGGCATAACCGCGGTTGTAGGCCCTAACGGCAGCGGCAAGAGTAATATATCCGACGCGGTGCGCTGGGTACTGGGCGAGCAGTCTACCAAAAGTCTGCGCGGGCAGTCTATGGAGGACGTAATTTTCGGCGGCACCGAGACCCGCCGCCCGCACGGCTACTGCGAGGTCACGCTTAATATAGATAATTCCGACAGAACACTTAATTTCGATAACGATACCGTTGCCGTTACCCGCCGCTACTATCGCTCGCACGAGAGTGAGTACGCCATAAACGGCGTTTCGGTACGGCTTAAAGATATTCACGAGCTGTTTATGGACACGGGACTCGGGCGCGACGGCTACTCTATGATAGGTCAGGGCAGAATTGATAATATAATCAGCTCAAAATCGGACGAACGCCGCGATATTTTTGAAGAGGCGGCGGGAATTTCAAAATACCGCTACAGAAAGCTGGAGGCGGAAAGAAAGCTTACCGCCGCAGAGGATAATCTTTTAAGGCTGCACGATATTTCGGACGAGCTTGAGGCGCGCGTAGGTCCGCTTAAAGAGCAAAGCGCAAAGGCGCAGAAATTTTTGGAGCTTTCCGACCGCAAAAAGGAGCTTGAAATAGGGCTTTGGATTCACACGCTCGATAATTCAAAGGAAGTCTTGCGTGCGCAGGAAAGCAAAATTGCCGCGGCGCAGCTTGCCTACCGCGAAATTGATGAGGAATTGAGCAGCTTTGACCGCCGCTCAGAAGAAAACACGGCGTATTTCGCCCGCCTTACTTCGGATATTGAGGGGGAGCGGCTTAATATTTCGCGCCTGAATGAAGAAATTCTCAAAAACGACGGCGCAATTACGGTTATAAAAAACGATATGGAGCACAACCGCCAAGCCTTTGAGCGCCTGCAGGCGGAGGCAGAGCAACTGGGCGTTTCCGACGCGGCTGCGGCAGAGGAAATTGAAAAAAGACAAGCCGCGGCAGACGAGAAAAAGGCACAAAAGGCGGAGACAGAGCAAAAGCTCGCAGAGCTTGAAAAGCACCTTTCCGACCTGCTTACAAGCAGCGAGAATATATCACGAAAAATAGAAAACGAGGTTAAGCGCCTGAATGCCTTAACTGCCGAAAGCGCCGATAAGCGCGTGGAAATGGTAACGGCGGAAAGCGCCGCAGAGGAGACCGTTGCACGCCGCGAAAACGCGGGGCAGCAGATAGCGGAATACACAGAGCAGCTTGATAAACTGACAGAGGAATTTAACGAAACACAAAAGCTGATACAGAATATTGAAGAAGAAATTATAAGCCGCCAAAACGCCGTAAAGGGCTATGAGCTGCGCCTTACCTCTAAAAAAGAGGCTGCCGAAAAAATTAAAGCGGAGCTTGAAGAAAAACGGCTTGACGCAGAAGAAAAGCGCCGCAGGGCGAAAATTCTGCGCGACCTTGAAAACAGTATGGAGGGGTTCAGCCACTCTGTAAAGGAGATTGTAAAACAGTCGGAAACGGGCACGCTGCGCGGCATTTGCGGCCCTGTTTCAAAGCTTATAAGCGTTGAAAAGCAGTACGGCGTAGCGGTGGAAACCGCGCTTGCCGCCGCTATACAGAATATAATAGTTGAAACCGAGGCGGACGCAAAGCGGGCTATAAGCTACCTTAAATCCACAAAGGGCGGCAGAGCTACGTTTTTACCCGTAGCCACCATAAAATCGCGCGAATTTAAAGAGCACGGCTTTGAAGATATGGCGGGCTTTGTGGGCATTGCGAGCGACCTTGTGGAAACCGATAACAAATACCGCGAAATAATTAAATATTTGCTCGGCGCAGTTGTTGTGACCGAGGATATTGACTCCGCCGCGGCAATAGCTAAAAAATTCGGCTACCGCATAAAGGTTGTATCTCTTGACGGGCAGATTGTAAACCCCGGCGGCTCGCTTACGGGCGGCTCGCTTACCAAAAACGCGGGGCTTATTAACCGCGCGGCGGATATTAAGGCACTTGAAGACGCAGCCGAGAGCCTAAAGCAGAAAACGGCGGAGCTTGAAGAAAAGCTGCGGGAGGCAGAAGAGTCAGCCGCAGCGGTAAACGCCGATATAACTGCGGTGCGCGCGGAAATTACCACCGCCAATGAGGATAAAATAAGGGCGCTTGCCGAGCTGCGCCGAATAGGCGACCTTAAAACATCTGCCGAAGGTGCAATAAAGCAGCTGACCGCCGAAAAGGGCAGCTATGATGAAAAGCTTAAGCAGCTAAAGGAGACTGCCGCAGCGGCGGCAAGGGCTATTGCCGAGTTTGATAAGCAGAAAAACGAGGTTCAGGCAAGCGTAGCGGATATGACGGGCGGCAGGGATAACCTTAACGCCGACCGCGAGGAGTCAGCCGAGCAGATAACCGCCCTAAAGCTTAATATAATAGAAATGCAAAAAGATATTGAGGCAGCGGATAATTCGGTTGCGGCGCTTAAGGACTCGGTAAGCGGCAGGGCGCAAAGGCTTAAATCAATTGCTGCGGAAACAGAACAGCTGAATGTGGCAAACAGCGCGTTAGAGCAGAAAATACAGGATACCGAAAGCGCTACCGCGGCTTTAAGGGAGCAGATAAAGCAATCGGAAAACAATATAAACGAAATGCTTGAAAAACGCGACCAAACCGAAAAAGCGGGCGTGGAGCTGCGCACGGGCGAGCGCGAAAAAACCGCGCTTCGCGAGAAAACGGGCGGAGAGCTAGCCCGCCTTACAGAGCGGCGCGAGGTGATGCTGCGCGAATATGACGACGTTATAAAGCAGCTTTACGATGAATACCAGCTTACCCGCAGCGAGGCCGAAAAGATAGGCGTTGCAATCGATAAGCCGGCAGAGGCTAAAAAGAGCCTTGCCGAAATAAAGGCTAAAATACGCTCGCTCGGTAGCGTTAACGTTTCGGCGATTGAGGAATATAAGGAGGTAAGCGAGCGGTACGAGTTTATGTCGGCACAGATAAACGACGTGGAGACCACCCGCGCCGAGCTGCACAAGCTCATAAACCAGCTTACTCACCAAATGCAGGATATTTTCACCGAGGGCTTCGGCAGGATAAACGAAAACTTCCGCAAGACCTTTACCGAGCTTTTCGGCGGCGGCAGCGCAAGCCTTACCCTTTCCGACCCCGAAAACGTGCTTGAAAGCGGAATTGATATAAACGTTAAGCTGCCGGGCAAAAACGTGCCGAGCCTTGACGGACTTTCGGGCGGCGAAAAGGCGCTTATAGCCCTTTCAATATACTTTGCAATAATGCGTGTAAACGCGCCGCCGTTCTGCTTCCTTGACGAGGTGGACACCGCGCTTGACGATATAAACGTTGACCGCTTTGCCGATTATATGAAAAAGTCGGGCTTTGCCACGCAGTTTATCTGCGTAACGCACCGCCGCGGCACTATGGAGGCGGCAGATATGCTTTACGGTGTTACAATGCAGGAAAAGGGCATAACAAAGCTTATTGAGCTGAATGTAGCGGAGCTTGAAAAAACGTTATTGCAGAACAAGGGCGCGTAAAATTTATTTCCGAAAGCAGGGTTAAAATGGGATTTTTCAGTAAAATTAAGCAGGGTCTTCAAAAAACGAGAGACTCAATTGCAAACGGCGTAAACAGCGTTATAAACAGCTTTACCAAAATTGACGAGGAGCTGTTTGAGGAGCTTGAAGAAACGCTTGTAATGTCTGATATAGGCGTAAACACGGCAGGCGAAATATGCGAAAAGCTGCGGCACAAAATAAAAGAAACAGGCGTTACCGACCCCAACGAAATTAAGGGTATGCTAAAGGAAATAATAGCCGAAATGCTGGGCGAAAACGAGGGGTTAAGGCTTGAAACCAAGCCCTCGGTAATACTGGTTATAGGCGTAAACGGCGTTGGCAAGACTACTTCAATCGGTAAGTTAGCTTCACAGCTTAAAAGGGACGGCAAAACCGTGGTGCTCGGCGCGGCGGACACCTTCCGTGCGGCGGCTATTGACCAATTGGGCATCTGGGCGGAGCGCGCGGGCGTTGCAATGGTGAAAAGCCTTGAGGGCACAGACCCCGCCTCGGTTGTGTTTGATACAATAGCCTCGGCTAAATCAAAGGGAGCGGACGTTATTATATGCGATACCGCAGGCAGGCTGCACAACAAGAAAAATCTTATGGATGAGCTTGCGAAGATTTACCGCGTTATAGGCAGAGAGCTGCCCGATTCATCGGTTGAAACATTGCTTGTGCTTGACGCGGCAACGGGGCAAAATGCCGTTAACCAGGCGCGCGAGTTTTCAAACGTTGCAAATATTACGGGAATTATTTTAACAAAGCTTGACGGAACGGCAAAGGGCGGTATAATAGTAGCTATAAAGAACGAGCTTGGCATACCGGTGAAATATGTCGGCGTGGGCGAGGGAATTGACGATTTGCAGCCCTTTGACGCCGCCGAATTTGCCGACGGAATTTTCGGGGAGTAAAAAATGAAAATATTTATTGCAACCAAAAACCACCATAAATTAGAGGAGCTTGAAAGAATTTTAAAGCCTATGGGCTTTGAGGTGCTCAGTGAAAACGACCTTGAAAGCCCGCTGCCCGAGGTTGAGGAAACGGGCAAGACCTATGAGGAAAACGCGCTTTTAAAAGCGTACTCGGGGCTTAAGGTGACGGGCATTACAACCGTTGCGGATGATTCGGGACTAAGCGTTGATATTTTAGACGGCGCGCCGGGGCTTTACTCCGCGCGGTACTCAGGCAGCGGCGCTACCTATTCTTCCAATAACGAAAAGCTTTTGGCTGCGCTGAAGGACGTGCCGCGTGATAAAAGAACCGCAACATTTGTTTCAGCTATTGCCTGCGTTTTCCCCGACGGCAGAAAATTCACCGTAAGGGGCGAGTGCAAGGGCTACGTGGCAGAGGAATGTCACGGCAGCGGCGGCTTCGGCTATGACCCGCTGTTTATATGCTCTGCGGGCTGCTACGCCGAAATGACGGCGGAGGAAAAGGATAAAGTAAGCCACCGCGGAAACGCCCTGCGGCTTTTTAAAGAAGAGCTTAAAAAATATATTTGATTCGGAGAAGAAAAATGTTAAACAGCAGACAAAGAGCACAATTACGCGGGCTTGCAAACAGCCTTGATACAATTTTTCAGGTAGGAAAGGGCGGCGTTACCGAAAACACGGTAAAGCAGGTTGACGACGCGCTTGAGGCGCGCGAGCTTATAAAGCTGCGCGTGCTTGAAACAAGCCCGGTTTCTGCCCGCGAGGCGGCGGACGAAATTGCCGAAAAAACACACTCGGACGTGGTGCAGGTAATAGGCACGCGATTTGTGCTTTACAGGGAGAGCCGAGATAACAAGCAAATAAGGCTTGTGAAATAATGGGAATTACCGCAATTTTCGGCGGAACCTTTAACCCGCCGCATATAGGGCATTACGAAATGCTGCGTTCGCTTGAAAACAACCCCGATATTGAAGAAATAATGCTGCTGCCCGACCGTATACCGCCGCATAAGGTGTGCGATTTTTTAGCGTCGGATACAGACCGCATAAATATGTGCAGGCTGCTTTCGGCGGATTTTAAAAAAGCCGCCCTTTGCCTTATAGAATTTGAGCGCGAGGGCAAAAGCTACTCTATTGATACGGTAAGGCTTTTAAAGCGGAAATACCCGCAAAAAAGCTTTGCGTTTGTGTGCGGCGGCGATATGCTTATATCCTTTGATAAATGGTATAAATACGAGGAGCTTTTGCGGGAAATACCCTTTATAGTATTTCGGCGCGAGGGGTGCGACGGCGAGGAATTTGACCGCCGCGCGGAGTATTTTATATCCCTCGGGATGAATCTTACAGTGCCTAAGGACAAAATACCCGCCGTTTCTTCAACCTTTATAAGGAACAACGCGGAAAAGGCGCGGGAATATTTGCCCAAGCCTATTTATGAGTATATTAAGAACGGGGGAATTTACCGTGTGTGAAAATAAAACCGATTACGAGGCTTTAAAGCTGATTTTAAAGCAACGGCTTAACGAAAAGCGGTATTATCATTCGTTATGCGTGGCGGACGAAGCAAAGCGCCTTGCGGAAAAATACGGCGGAAACGCCGAAAAGGCTTATCTTGCGGGGCTTTTGCACGATATAACCAAAAACGCCCCTGAGGCAGAGCACTTGAAAATCTTTTCCGATTTTGGTATAATACCGAATGAAATAGAAAAAGGCGCCGAAAAGCTGTGGCACGCAATGTCGGGAGCGGCATATGTAGAGCATATTTTGGGAATAAAGGACCCCGAGATAATAGACGCGATACGCTATCACACCACGGCAAAGGCGAATATGTCATTGCTTGCTAAAATTCTTTACCTTGCGGACTTTACGTCAGCCGACCGCGATTATGAGGATGTGGACGTAATACGCGAATATGTGGACGAATCGCTCCAAAAGGCATTTGTTTACGCGCTGCAGTATTCCATAAAGGATTTGGTAGAGCAGGCGCGCGCGGTGCACCTTGATACCGTGGCGGCATATAACGAGGCAGTATTGGGAGGAAAAAATGGAAGCGTTTGAGATATTGAAGATCGCAGCGAATGCGCTGAACGAAAAAAAGGCGAAGGAGCTTGCCGCCGTTAAAATAGACAAGCTTACCGTAATTGCGGAGTATTTTTTAATGTGCACCGCAACAAGCTCTACACATGTAAGGGCGCTTGCAGACGAGGTTGAAGAAAAGCTCAGCGAGGCGGGCGTTCAGCCCCACCACATAGAGGGCAAGGCTACGGGCTGGATAGTGCTTGATTACGGCTCGGTTATAGTGCATGTTTTCAGCCGCGACCAGCGCGAGTTTTACGCGCTTGATAAAATGTGGAGCGACGGCGAACAGGTAGATTTAAGCGAATTGCTTACAGAGGTTGAGGGGGATTAGCGTGAAAAATCACGCTAAACACAATATAGGGACGGCATTCCGCTCGCCTTTTATTTAATAAAAGGCAACCGCGAAATATACCGGTATAATCTCCGTTCGCCGCTAAAGGGAGATTTCATAACCTATTTGTGCCGACTCTTTAGCGGCAGAATGGAGATTAAAATGTCAAAGGGTTACGATTACGCGCAAATTGAGAAAAAATGGCAGGGTATATGGGATGAAAAGCAGACCTTCGCCGCAAAGGACGATTATTCTCTGCCTAAGTTTTACGGGCTGGTTGAGTTTCCGTATCCGTCGGGGCAGGGCTTGCATGTAGGCCACCCGCGCTCATACACGGCTATTGATATTGTCTGCCGCAAAAAAAGGCTTGAGGGCTACAATGTGCTTTACCCCATGGGGTGGGACGCTTTCGGCCTGCCAACCGAAAACTTCGCCATAAAGAACCACGTTCACCCGGCGGAGGTCACCAAAAAGAACATTGCCAACTTTAAAAGGCAGCTGAAATCCTTAGGCTTTTCGTTTGACTGGAGCAGGGAAATAAACACCACCGATCCGGCATATTACAAGTGGACGCAGTGGATCTTCTTACAGCTTTATAAAAAAGGGCTTGCATATAAAAAGAAAATGTCGGTCAACTGGTGCACCTCCTGCAAGTGCGTGCTTGCAAACGAGGAGGTTGTAAACGGTCACTGCGAGCGCTGCGGCAGCGAAGTTATTCACAAGGAAAAAAGCCAGTGGATGCTTAAAATTACCGATTACGCAGAAAAGCTGCTTGAAGGGCTTGACGAGGTTGACTTTATAGACCGCGTAAAAACGCAGCAGCGCAACTGGATAGGTCGCTCCTACGGCACTCAGGTTAAATTTTCCACCAATATAGGCGATACGTTTGAGGTGTTCACCACCCGTGCCGATACGCTTTTCGGCGTTACCTATATGGTAATGTCGCCCGAGCACCCGCTTATAAATAAATGGGCGGATAAAATAACCAATATGGACGAGGTTACGGCATATAAGCAGGAGGCCGCCAAAAAGTCCGACTTTGAGCGCACCGAGCTTGCAAAGGATAAAACCGGCGTTAAAATTTCGGGCATTACCGCAATAAACCCCGTAAACGGCAAGGAAGTGCCGATTTTCATTGCCGATTATGTGCTTATATCCTACGGCACGGGCGCTATAATGGCGGTTCCCGCGCACGATACGCGCGACTGGGAGTTTGCAAAGAAGTTCGGCTTGCCGATAATTGAGGTTGTAGCGGGCGGCGAGGACGTGCAGAAAGCCCCCTACACCGAGTGCGCCACAGGCAAACTTGTAAATTCGGGCTTTTTAGACGGTATGAGCGTTGAAGACGCTAAAAAGGCAATACAGGAGTGGCTTACCGAGCGTAACCTCGGCGAGCGCAAGACCAACTACAAGCTGCGCGACTGGGTGTTCTCACGCCAGCGCTATTGGGGCGAGCCTATTCCGATAGTGCACTGCGATAAGTGCGGCTATGTGCCCGTGCCCGAAAGCGAATTACCGCTTGTGCTGCCTAATGTTGACTCCTACGAGCCGACCGATAACGGCGAATCGCCCTTGGCTAAAATGACCGATTGGGTAAACACCACCTGCCCGCACTGCGGCGGACCCGCTCACCGCGAGACCGACACAATGCCCCAGTGGGCAGGCTCTTCCTGGTATTTCCTGCGTTACTGCGACCCGCATAACGATAAGGCGTTAGCCTCACCCGAGGCGCTTAAATACTGGACGCCGGTTGACTGGTACAACGGCGGTATGGAGCACACTACGCTGCACCTGCTTTACAGCCGTTTCTGGCACAAGTTCCTTTACGATATAGGCGTAGTGCCCACACCCGAGCCGTACGCAAAGCGCACAAGCCACGGTATGATTTTGGGCGAAAACGGCGAGAAAATGTCGAAATCGCGCGGAAATGTTGTAAACCCGGATGAAATTGTGCGGGATTACGGTGCAGACACCATGCGCGTTTACGAAATGTTTATAGGCGATTTTGAAAAGGCGGCGCCCTGGAGCCAGTCATCAATTAAGGGCAGTAAGCGTTTTCTTGATAAGGTCTGGGCGCTTTCGGATAAGCTGACCGAGGGCGACAGCTACCGTGCCGAGCTTGAATCGGCTTTCCACCGCACAATTAAAAAAGTGACCGAAGATATTGAGGGGCTTAAGATGAACACCGCTATTGCGGCGCTGATGTCCTTACTCAATGATATTCAGGGCTCGGGCAGCATAAACCGGGCAGAGTTTAAAACATACCTTATTCTGCTTAACCCCTTTGCGCCGCATATGACCGAGGAATTATGGCAGCAGGCGGGCTTTGAGGGAATGTTAAACGAGGCTGAATGGCCGAAGTACGACGAGGCGAAGTGCGCCGACAGCACGGTTGAAATCGCCGTTCAGGTAAACGGCAAAATTAAGGCGCGCATAAGCGTTGCGGCGGATATTTCCGCCCCCGACGCAATAGCCGCCGCAAAGGCGGACGGAGCGGTCGCAGCCGCAATTGACGGCAAGAATATCATAAAAGAGCTTTATGTACCGAAAAAGCTTGTTAATATTGTTGTGAAATAAATTGCGGATTTGTGCAAAATATTTGTTGCATATTTTAATTGATTGTGTTATTATATATAGTGCCTATTCGTAATATGGAGGTGTAATCTGTGAGTGCAGTTGAAATAATATTGGGAATTGCGGTTATTCTGGTTTCTCTTTTCATAATTGCCGTGGTTCTTTTGCAACAGGGTCACCGCGCCGGTATTAACGGCGCTATATCCGGCGGTGCCGATACTTTCCTTTCCAAGAACAAAGCAAGAACGTTTGACGCGTCTTTGGCGCGCTGGACCAAGTGGGTCGCCGTTCTGTTTTTCGTATTGGCGATTGTTGCAAACGTCATTGCTTTGAGGGGTTAAATATCCCGCGGCGAACAGCCGCCAATGTGGGACAGGCTGTAACGCAATTTAATAATTACCCCTGCTATTCTGCGGAGGGAGGGAATATAGATGAGTCAGGTTAGAATCAAAGAAAACGAGTCTCTCGATAACGCTCTGCGTCGCTTTAAAAGGCAGACCGCAAAGGACGGCGTTATTCAGGAGGTACGTAAGAGAGAGCATTACGAAAAGCCCTCTGTAAAGCGTAAAAAGAAGTCGGAAGCTGCTCGCAAGAGAAAGTTCCGCTGATTTTGTTTGAAAAAGCGGTTGCAAAACCGCTTTTTTCTATATATTGCAACAGGAGTTAATATGCTGCTTAAACCCAACATTAAACTTAAAAGAATTACCGATATAACCCCCGGGCTTTTGAAAAGCCGCAATATCAGGGGGCTTATACTTGATGTGGATAACACACTTTCGACCCACCACGGGCAAAAGCTGACCGACGGGCTTGAAAGCTGGCTTGCCCTTATGCGGGAAAACGGAATTGCCCTTGTTATTCTTTCAAACTCAAAGGAAAAAAGGGTAAAGCCGTTTGCCGAAAAAATAAATTTACCCTATGTCAGTCTCGGGCTGAAGCCGCTGCCCTTTAAATTCCGTCGCGCGCTGCGGGTTATTAAAACAGGCAGAAAAAACACTGCTATTGTGGGCGACCAGATTTTTACCGACACACTGGGCGGTAACCTTTTCGGGGTGACAACAATACTTTTAGACCCCATAAAGCCCGAAAGCTCGGCGCGCTTTAAATTCAAGCGGCGGCTAGAACGCGCGGTATTTAAAATTTACAAAATAAAAAACACGGAGGTGCGCTGAAATGCCTAAATTCGGTCCGGCGGGAAACGCCGAAAGCTTTGCAAAAATGGGCTATAAAAACAGCCTTGACGTACCCGATTATATAGTTGAAATGGGGCTTGACTGCTACGAATACCAGTGCGGCAGGGGAGTGCGCGTTACTGACAAGACGGCTTTCGCCCTGCGCGAAAAGGCGGCGGAGCACGGCATAACGCTCTCGCTGCACG
>URPQ01000007.1 GCA_900549755.1 uncultured Oscillospiraceae bacterium | reverse complement strand
GCCGCCTCTAAAACCGAGGCTAAGCAGTCTCCCAGGGCGCCGCCGCGCGCGTTGCCTATGTGCATAGGTCCGGTGGGGTTTGCCGAAACAAACTCCACAAGTATTTTTTTACCCTTGCCGTAGTCGCTCTTGCCGTAATCCTCGCCCTTTTTATCAACGTCGGTCAGAATATCGGCATAAAACATATCGGATAAAAAGAAGTTTATAAACCCGGGTCCCGCTATTTCGCACCTGTCTACATAAGTGCCCTCAAAGCTCATATGCGCGCAAAGCTTTTCGGCAACGGCGCGCGGCGCGCTCCTGAAAAGCCTTGCCCACACCATTGCGGCGTTTGCGGCGTAGTCGCCGTGGCTTCTGTCCGCCGGGGCGGATACCGAAAATTCGGTAAGCTCCGCCTTTTCAAGCGAGCCGTCCGCCATTGCGGCGTTTGCGGCGGCTGTAATGCAGCCGTTTATTTGTTCCTTTGCCTCAGCTACTAAAATCGACATTATTTTTTAACCTCTCTGACCGTTATATTAACCGTGTTCCGGCTTATAAAATTCAAATTCTGATCTATTGTGTATTTAAGCGAAAGGCTGCCGCCGTTCTTTTTAAAATTATGCTCTACCTTTTCGCCGAATATACCTATAAGCATTTCGCCCGCCGGCGTATTGTAATAGCAAACGCTGCGCTTGCCGTTTTCCACTATCAGGCGGCTGTCTATCGCGCCGCTGCGCTGCAATATCACCGAATTATCGGGCTTTATATAAAGGCTGGTTTTAACATTATCTATCCCTATCATTTCGCTTTCATCGTAGGTTATGTAAAACCCGCCGTTTTTCTCGCCGAAGCGCCCGTCCGTAGTAAGCTCAATAACGTCCTGCTCGTTCCCCGACCCTTGCGTTCCTTTAATATTTATTAAAACATCCTTTAACATAAGCTGTTCAAATCCACCTGTTCAACCTTTCGGTCGTCTATTTCCTCACCCAAAAGCACCGAGGCGGTTTTCTTGAAAGACCCCGGCTTATCGGTAACAAAAAATCTGTGCGTTCCGTTTTCTTCCGTTTCGTTTGCCGCCTGTGCTTTTTCAAGATATTTTTTCACCGCCTGCGCCACTGCAACGCCCGGGTTTATAAGCGTAACGCCCTCGCCCATAAAGTTCCTTACGGCACTTTCAAGCACCGGGTAGTGGGTGCAGCCGAGAATCAGCGTGTCTACCCCCGCCGCCTTTACAGGCTCAAGGTAGCGGGCTACCGTTCCCTTTACCACCGCGTCCTCTGGCGAAAACCAGCCCTCCTCTACAAGCGGAACAAAAAGCGGGCAGCTGCACGCGGTTATTTCCGCGTCCGGCTTTAATTTAAGTATTTCCCTTTTGTGGCTGCCGCTGTTTACGGTAGCCGGCGTGCCTATAACCCCTATTTTACCGTTTTTTGTGGCTGCTGCGGCAGCCGCAGCAGCGTAGGTCACCATTTCAAAAAAAGGTACGGGAAGCTTTTCGGCACTGTCCGCCGCAACGGATGATACCGTTCCGCAGGCGGCTACTATAAGCTTTACATTATGCCGCAGTAAAAAGTTTTCGTCCTCCGCCGCGTATTTTCTTATAGTCTCGCGGCTGCGGTTGCCGTAAGGCACCCTTGCAGTGTCGCCGAAGTAGGTAATATCCTCATGCGGCAGCTCTCGTATAAGCTCCCGAGCCACTGTAAGCCCGCCGAGCCCCGAATCGAAAACCCCTATTGCACGACCGTCCGCCATGCAATCAACCCCTTGTTTCATATTCCAGTTTATAATACCACATTTCAAGCCCCGCCGCAACTGTTAAAATTTATTTTTTCGCAAATGATTGACATAGCCTGTACATAATGCTATAATAGCAGTGCAATTTAGGGAGCTTGATGAAACTCAGGCTGAGAGGAAGTCCGCTTTTTGCTATGATTTCGACCTATGACCTGATACGGATAATGCCGTCGTAGGAAAATACGCTAACAGTATTGCCGCAGGTCTTTGCCTGCGGCTTTTTTCGCAGGTAATTGCGATATATAAAAGGAGTGTTGAAAAAATGGAAACAAAAAACAAACCCGTCTACAAACTGACCTTCAGCGCCGTTATGGTGGCGCTGGCGTCCGCCCTCAGCCTTATAAAGATATACGAGCTGCCCCTCGGCGGCGCCGTAACCCTTTTAAGCATGCTGCCGATAGTAGTAATATCTATTTCCTTAGGGCTTAAATGGGGCGTAGGTTCCTCATTCGTTTACTCGCTCATTCAGCTTTTCTTCGGAATAACGCTTGACGGTCTTCTCGGTTGGGGTCTTACCGCCGCATACCTTGTAGGCAGTATTTTTCTTGATTACCTGATTCCCTTTACCGTTTTGGGCTTTGCAGGCGCATTTGCGAAAAAGGGTTATGCGGGAACACTTGCGGGCATTTCGCTTGTGTTCGTGCTGCGCTTCGTTTCGCACCTGTTTTCGGGCGCTATTCTTTTCGGTATTCCCGAAAAATGGGCGGATAAATTCAACAACGTATGGCTGTATTCCGCAGCCTACAACGGCTCTTATATGCTCCCCGAGCTTGTAATAACCCTTGTTGCCGCAGCAATTATTTTCCGTCTGCCCCAGGTAAAAAAGATTTTGGGCTTAAAATAATTTAAAAATGGCAAATGAGAAAACAAGAGAAAAGCGGAGCATTTTAAAGAAAAACAGAGATTGCGAACTTTAAATTAAAATTTAAAAAATTTTGTGTTGACATTACCTCTCGGCTGTGGTATTATAACTTAGCTGTTTAAATAAAATGTAAAATTTTTTGGAGGTTTTGAATTATGTCTACATTTATGGCAAAACCTGCTGAAATTCAGCGTAAATGGTATATAATCGACGCTGCCGACAGACCGCTCGGACGTACCGCCACCAAGGTTGCGGATATTCTTCGCGGAAAGTTAAAGCCGGAGTTTACTCCCCATGTCGATTGCGGCGACCATGTTGTCGTTATCAATGCTGATAAAGCGGTTTTAACAGGTAAAAAGCTTGAAAAGAAGTTCTATCGCCGTCACACCGGCTATATCGGCGGTCTTAAAGAGGTTAAGTATTCCTCTCTTATGAAGACCCGCCCCGAGCTCGCTATGGAGCTTGCCGTTAAGGGTATGGTGCCGGATACTACGATCGGCCGCAAGGCTCTTACCAGACTTCACATTTACAGCGGCACCGAGTACGCTCAGGTTGCCCAAAAGCCCGAAAAGCTTGAATTTTAAGAAGGGAGACAGAAACAATGTTTGAAGCAAAGCCTTATTTCTACGGAACAGGCAGAAGAAAGAGTTCTGTTGCCCGTGTTCGTCTTTATGCAGGTACCGGAAAGGTTACCGTAAACGATAGGGATATTGATGATTACTTCGGTCTTGAAACACTCAAGCTCATAGTTCGTCAGCCCCTCGTTCTTACTGGCACTGCCGATAAGTTTGACGTTGTTTGCCGCGTTGCAGGCGGCGGCGTTACCGGTCAGGCAGGCGCTATTCGCCACGGTATTTCCCGTGCGCTGCTCCAGTCTGATGCCGAGCTCCGCGCAGAGCTTAAAAAGGCCGGTTTCCTCACACGCGATCCGCGTATGAAGGAAAGAAAGAAGTACGGTCTCAAGGGCGCTCGTCGTGCTCCGCAGTTCTCAAAGAGATAATTTCTGTTATTTCAGAAAAATCCATCCCCGAAGCTGTTACAGCCTCGGGGTTTTTGTATTAAAAAGCCTTTCGGTGCGGCAATCCATATTTCTTAATTTCTTATTGCGGTTTCATAATCAAATTCTTCCTTTTCAAAAAGGCTTTTCCCGATTTATAAATATTTGCAATCATACACCATATATGATATAATTTTAAAAAATAAAAACGGTGATATGAAAATATGCCCTTCCCGAAAAGGCAATAAGCTAATTCGACGGGAAGTAACTTATGTCTTTAGTATGCACAAAAATTGCCCTGCCCAAAAGTATACCTTTTCGGGCAGGGCATTGTTGATTTATCTGAGACCTAGCTCTGTTGCCGCCTTTCTTACTGCCGATAAAAACCAGCAGTAAAGCGCCTCACCGAGCTCCTGGTAAACCGGGTCACCATCGTGCGAGCATAGCATTGCAAAGGTCTGACCTATGCGGCGGTCTATTTCACTGCCGCGGCGGTAGGCTAAGTAATAAAACGAGAAAGCCCCCGTATCACCCGCCGAGCGGTAAAGCTCGGGGTCGGCTTTTTTCACGGTATCAATAAAGCTTTTCTGCGCTATGCCGCACAAAGCGTCGTCACGGCAGAACTGCTCAAAGCCCACGGTTGCCGTAAAGGATAAAAGCAGCCGGCGCTGAATTATCATTTCACTGTTATCAGGCTCTGCGCCCTCGGCGGTATCATGCGCGTCCGCTATAAATTTGCGCGCAATAACCGCGCCCCACTCGCGGGCGTTTTTTATATCGTCCTTTTTAAGCGTTTCGGGCTGACCCGTACTTTCTCTGCGCTTTTTTATTTCCTGCGAGGGCTTATCCCCCGCAATTTTAATATCGCTGTCCGAACACAAATTTACTCACCCTTTGCGGCTTTATATTCCTTTAGCGCCTCCGCCAGCTGCGCGGGGCACGAGGTATTCTTGAATCCGCATTTAATATCGGCAAGGCGGTCTATAACGTCATCAATCTTCATTCCCTCTACAAGCCTTGCTACGCCCTGCGTGTTTCCGCTGCAGCCGCCGTCGAACCTGACGCTTTTTAAAATTCCGTCCTCTACGTCAATAAGGATTCCTCTTGAACATACTCCCTTAGTTTTATATGAAAATTCCATTGCTTTTATGCCTCTTATCTTTCCTTGAATTTATTGCTGCGTACCGGGTGGCGCAGCTTTCTGAGCGCCTTCGCCTCAATCTGGCGAATACGCTCTCTTGTTACATTAAATTCCGAGCCTACCTCTTCAAGCGTGTGGCACCTGCCGTCCTGCAAGCCGAAGCGCAGACGTATAACCGATTCCTCTCTCGGGGTAAGGGTTTTAAGCACGCCGTCAATATCCTCATTGGTTATTGTTTTAAGCGCCGCCTCATCGGGTGCTAAAGCGTCCTCATCGCGTATGAAGTCCATCAGGCGCGAGTCCTCCTCGGGTCCTATTGGGGTTTCCATTGAAACAGGCTCCTGCGCCACGCGCATTATCTCACGCACGCGCTCAACCGGCAGATCCATTTTTTCCGCAATAAGCTCCTCGCTCGGTTCAACACCGTTTTCGTGCAAAAGCTGGCTTTGCACCTTTTTAAGACGGTTGATCGTCTCCACCATATGCACCGGAATACGTATGGTTCTCGCCTGGTCTGCTATGGCGCGGGTTATAGCCTGCCTTATCCACCAGGTGGCGTAGGTTGAAAATTTAAAGCCCTTTTGATAATCAAACTTATCAACCGCCTTAATAAGTCCCACGTTGCCCTCTTGAATAAGGTCGAGGAAATACATACCCCTGCCCACATACTTTTTTGCAATGCTTACAACAAGGCGTAAATTCGCCTCGGTAAGGCGCTGCTTTGCATATGCGTCGCCCTCGGAAATTTTAACCGCAAGCTCAACCTCCTCATCAGAGGAAAGCAGCGGCACCCTGCCTATCTCGCGCAGATAAATTTTAACCGGGTCGTCGAGGTTCATATTATCAAAGGAAAGGTCGTCAAGCGCGTCAACGTCCATTTCCTCAAGCTTTAATTCGTCGTCGGTCGGTTCCTCGTCAAAATCAATATCAAGAGTGGGCGGCTCCGAAAAAAGCTCCTCGGGGTCGTCGGGCGCGTTTTCAATATCGTCTATCGTAAGGTTTCTGTCCTCCTCCGATTCAAAGGCGTCGGTCTCTGCCGCGGTGTTCTCTTTAATTTCCTCTGTTTTTTTGTTCTTTTCCATTGTTTACTTTCCTCTCACTTTTTTATCGATAAGATTCTGAAGACCCGCTGCCCATTCTTCAACCGAATTTTCCGACTTTTCGGAAGACTCCAGCAGCATATCCTCTTCTAATATTACCCCTATGCAATCTTTTAATACAATTTCGGGGTTTTTACCCGCTTTTTCGCTGTTTTGCAGGGAAACAAGATACCCTATTTCAGCCGGCAGCAGCTTTTCGGCAAACGCTGAAATATCAAGCGTGCCGCCGCGCTCCAGCACCGAAAGTATGGTTTCGTATATCCTGCGGTTAAGCGAGGTGAGCATTTTTTCGGGCGGAAGCTTTTCAGCTGCAATTTTGTAAAAATCGGGGTTTTTAAGCAGCACCGCTATAAGCGTTTCCTCTGCCGCCGTGCCCTTTACCGATTTCCGCCTTTCGGGGTTTATGTCGTCCTTTGTAAATTTCGGTCGAATAATATCGGATATTTCCTTTTTCTGCTTTTGGCGGCGGTTTCTTTTGCGCAGCTCTTCAATTCTGGCGTTTAGCGCGGTTCTTGAAACGCCGTACTTTTCCGAAAGCCTGCCTATGTAAATATCCCGCGTCATAATATCGTCCGACGCGGCTATTATTTCCGCTGCGGCGGCTAAATATTTAAGCCTGCCGTCCTCATTATCAAGGTTTATATCCTTTGCGGCGGTAAGCAGCTTATACTCCATATCGCTTACCGCTCCCTCAAGCAGCGCCGCAAAGCGCTCTTTACCGTTTTTCTTTATATATTCGTCGGGGTCCTTGCCGTCGGGTACTACTACCACCCTAACGGAAAGCCCCGTATTTTCAAGCAATTCGGAAGCCCTGTGCACCGCCTTTTGCCCCGCCGCGTCGGCGTCGAGCATAAGCACAATTTCCTTTGTATAGCGCGAAAGCAGGTTTGCCTGCTCGGTAGTAAACGCCGTGCCTAAGGGGGCTACGGTGTTTTCAAAGCCCGCCTGGTGCAGGGATATTACGTCCATATTGCCCTCAACCAATATTACGCGCTCGGAGCAAACATTTTTCGCAAAATTTATGCCGAAAAGGTTTTCGCTCTTTTTGTAAACGGGCGTATCCGCCGTGTTTACGTATTTTCCGCCCTGCTTATCCTCGCCCGGCATAGCCCTGCCGCTGAAAGCGACTATATTGCCGCGTATGTTTATTATGGGGAACATTACGCGCTTTCTGAAACGGTCGTAAAGACTGCCGCGTTCGCTTTTGCCTATAACGTTTGCGGCGAGCATATCGCTCTCTGTATAACCCTTTTCCTTTAGGTGGTGTATCAGCGCGTCCCAGCTGTCTGGCGCGGCGCCCAGCCCGAAGTGCTTTATTGTTTTTACAGTCAGCCCTCTGCCCATTAAATAGTCAAGCGCCCATTTGCCGCCCGGCGACATTAAAAAGGCGTGGAAAAATCTTGCGGTATCGCGGTTAATATCGTATATCCGCTTTTTAAGGCGCTGCATAGAGTCGTCATAGCCGTCCTGCGGCAGGGTTATTCCCGAGCGCTCGGCTAAAAGCTTAACCGATTCTATATAATCAAGATTTTCAATAAGCCCCGTAAAGGTGAAGACATCTCCCCCAACGCCGCAGCCGAAGCAGTAAAACGAGCCGTTTTCGGGGTAAACGGTAAAGGACGGCGTTTTTTCACTGTGAAATGGGCAAAGCCCCACGAGATTTTTGCCCCGCCGCTTTAAATTGACATACTGCGATATGGCGGTTTCAATATCGTTACGGTATTTAATTTCGTTTATAATGTCCTCTGGTATCATAAAACCGCCTCCTCGCTTTTATATTTTAATATTTCTAAATTGACCACGCCTTAGGAATATAAATATCGGAAAATACCGTCACGGCGTAGTGGTCGGTCATTCCCGCAATATAATCGGTAACGGCGCGCTCCTTGCCCTCTGCCGCCGCTATTTTTAAATATTCCTCCGGCATTTTTTCGGGGTTTTTAAAAAAGTATTTTATAAGCCCCTCCACTATTCCCGATACCTTTGTTTCCTCGGATTTCGCAACCGGGTTTTTATAAACGCTTTCAAACAGAAATTCGTGCAGCTTATCGTAATATTTCTCGGTTTCGGCGTCCATTTTAATTGTATCGTCGCTGTTTTTAACTATTGCCTCAACAAGCGTGTTTATTCTGCGGCTTTTTGTATCGCCCAGCGCCGCTGCAATATCGCGCGGTATATCGCCTTCGGCTATTACCCCCGCGCGCACCGCGTCGTCAATATCGTGATTTATGTAGGCTACCCTGTCCGCCGTGCGGACAATTCTGCCCTCTAAGGTGTGTGCCTCCTCGCCGCGCGTATGGTGAAGGATTCCGTCAAGCACCTCAGCAGTGAGGTTAAGACCCTTACCGTTCTTTTCAATTTTCTCGCAAACCCTTACGCTTTGCTCATAGTGGGTAAAGCCCGTGCTCGTAAGTTCCTGTAGCGCCCGCTCGCCCGCATGACCGAACGGCGTGTGGCCTAAATCGTGCCCCAGGGCTATCGCCTCGGTCAGGTCCTCATTAAGCCTTAATGCCCGCGCTATGGTTCGCGCTATCTGCGCTACCTCAAGCGTGTGGGTAAGGCGGGTTCTGTAATGGTCGGACTCGGGGGATAAAAACACCTGCGTTTTGTGTTTCAGTCTTCTGAACGCCTTGCAGTGGATAATTCTGTCGCGGTCGCGCTGGTAGCAAGTGCGCAGGTCGCTTTCTGCCTCAGGCAGTTTTCTGCCTGCGGTTTCACTGCTGAACATAGCTTTATTGCACAGTATAAGCCGTTCGTTTTGTTCGCTTATTTCTCTTGCGTTCATATGACATTTTCCCCCTTTATTTATTATATTAGACGAAAATGTTTAAAAACCTCTATTTTTTTGAATTTTTTCTGAATTTTATCCGAGCGTAATACTGCCGTCGCCGTCAAGCGGTATTTTATCGCCCATAATTTCAGCCTCGGGCTTTACAATGCACTTAAAAAAGTCCTTATCCCGCGCTATTATTTCGCGTATATCCCTTTTAAGCTGACCGCCGTAGGTATTAAGGTTGGCTGATACGCCCGCCGCCTTAACATCGAGCTTTTCGGAAATGTAAAGCGCGCGGTATAAATGATATTTTTGGCTTACTATTATAATATTTTCTGCACCGAAAATATTTTTTGCGCGGTAAACGCTGTCATAGGTGGAAAAGCCCGCGTGGTCAAGGAAAATATCCTCCGCACTTACGCCCTGCTCCAAAGCAAAGGCGCGCATAACGTTCACCTCGTCATAGTCCGCCCTGCCGTGGTCGCCGCTCATAATTATTTTTTCCGCCGCGCCGCTTTTATAAAGCTCAATGCCCGTAAGCAGCCTGTCGCGCAGCATAGGTTTAGGCTTGTCGTCCTTCACACCCGCGCCCAAAATTAAAATGCAGTCCGCTTTTTCGTCATTTTTAAACGTATCGGCAGTAAAAATGTTTTTTTCGGTTGCCTTAACCATATATACGCTCAAAGAAACCGCCGCAATGCCGATTAAAAGAACTATTCCCAAAACCACAAAAATCACCGCTTTGTATTTCCTTTTCATTTAATTTCCACCGGCCTTGCCTCGTTTTTCAGTTCTTTCGCCGTAATGCGCGCGCAAAATGTCTCTTTAAGTTTGTCGGTAAATTTTTGCTTTTCGGTATCGCTTATAAAAAATTCATACCTCACATTTTCGGTGTAAACCGTGTTTTCCACACTGCCGCCTGCGTCGGCAATAAGCTTTGCAAGCCTTTCGGCTGATGAATAATCACACTCGGCAGAAAAAACCGTGCCGGGCGTCATAACCGCTTTTGTTATTTTCGCCGCCGCGTCTGCCGCCGCCTTGGTGTAAGCGCGCACAAGCCCGCCCGTGCCGAGTAACACCCCGCCGAAATACCTTGTAACCACAATGCAGACGTTTGTAATGCTCGCGCCCTCTATTACCGAAAGTATGGGCTTACCAGCAGTGCCGTGCGGTTCGCCGTCATCCGAAAAGCGCTTTAAAGCGCCGTTTTCCACCGAATACGCATAGCAGTTGTGGCGCGCGTCCCAATATTTTGATTTAAGCGCGTTTATAAATTCCGCCGCTTCTTCCTCGGTTTCGCAATGCTTTAGCGTTGCTATAAACCGCGAGCGCTTTTCTGTATATTCGGCGGCTGTCTCGCCCACAACCGTAATATAGCTTTCCGTTTTGCCCACCCCAATTTAGATGTTAGATGTTAGATTTTAGATATTAGATATGCAAACCCCTGCCGAATTAAAAAAATCCGCAGTCGCTTAAAGTGACTGCGGAGTAAAAGGTTATATTATTCCATATTGAAACGCTTTTTAAATCTGTCAACGCGACCGCCGGTGTCTACCAGCTTCTGCTTACCGGTGAAAAACGGATGACATTTAGAGCAGATATCCAAACGGATATCCTTTTTCGTTGAGCGTGTCTCGAACTCCGCGCCGCAAGCGCACTTTATAGTAACCTTTTCATACTGCGGATGAATACCTTCCTTCATCTTTGTCACCCCTTTCTTATTCATAACATATTGATAATAACACATATCAAACTAAAATGCAAGCATTTTATTTTTGAATTTTAATTTTCCTCTTCCTCGTCAGGCATATCCCAGTTGTGCCATACCGCCTGAACGTCGTCGTTTTCTTCAAGCATATCAATAAGCTTTTCCATTTTAGCCGCGGTTTCCGCGTCCTCTATGGTAGCCATTGTCTGCGGAACATACTCAACCTCGGCTGATAAAAAGCTGTAGCCCGCCTTTTCAAGCGCGTCGCGAACCGCGCCCAAATCGTTCGGGTCGGTTGATATTTCAAAAACGTCGCCGTCAAAATTAAAGTCCTCGGCGCCCGCCTCTAAAGCCGCCTCCATAACGGTATCTTCGTCAAGCCCCTCGGCCTCAATTTGAATAATGCCCTTGCGGTCGAACATAAACATTACCGAGCCGCTCTGCCCTAAGTTACCGCCGCATTTATCAAAATAATGGCGCATTTCGCCCGCTGTTCTGTTGCGGTTATCGGTAAGGGTCTCAACAACCACCGCAACGCCCGAGGGACCGTAGCCCTCGTATATTAACTCCTCGTAATTATTCGCTTCGCCGTCGCCCGCCGCTTTTTTAATTATTCTTTCAATATTTTCGTTGGGCACGTTCGCCGCCTTAGCCTTTGCTATTGCGTCCTTTAATTTGCTGTTTTCATTGGGGTTTGCGCCGCCGGTTTTAACAATAACCGAAATTTCACGGCCGATTTTGGTGAAAACCTTTGCTTTTGCGGCGTCGGTCTTCTCCTTTTTACGCTTGATGTTGTTCCATTTGGAATGTCCTGACATTGTAACGCTTCCTTTCAGTATAACTTTATTATTTTATCACATATCTTTATTCTGTTCAAGTGCTTTTTCGCAGATATTATCAACATCCGCCATACTGCCTATTTCTCCGCACATTCTTCTGAGCGCCGCGGCACCGTTTAAGCCCTGCATATACCACGCAGCGTGCTTTCTCGCCTCAAGCATGGCTATATGCGGGTCCTTATATTCGCTCATAAGTAAAATTTGCTTTTTAAGCACCTTAAGACGTTCTTCAAGCGACGGTCTTTTATAGGGCTTTTTTTCAAAATACGCGTTTATTTCGGCAAAAATAAAGGGGTTTCCCTCTGCCGCCCGACCGACTGACACCATATCGCACCCGGTTGCCGAATACATATATTCGGCGCTTTTGCCGCCCGTTATATCCCCGTTTGCAATTACGGGAATTTTCACCGATTTTTTAACCTCGGCTATTGTTTTGTAATCAATGCCGGGGGCGTACATTTGCGGGCGTGTTCTGCCGTGGACCGTTATTGCCGCTGCCCCCGCGTCTTCGCATATTTGCGATAAATACATCGCGTTTATGTTCTCGTTATCGTAGCCCGTGCGCATTTTCACCGTTACGGGTATGTTTACGGCTTTTACCACCGCCGCCACTATTTTACCCGCTAACAGCGGCTCCTTCATAAGCGCGCTGCCGCCGCCGTTCGCCGCAACCTTGGGCGCGGGGCAGCCCATATTTATATCAATAAAATCGGGGTTAAAGCGCAAGGCAGCCCTTGCCGCCTCTGCCATTATTTCGGGGTTGTTGCCGAAAAGCTGCGAACCGAACGGCCGCTCCTTATCCGACGCAGTAAGCAGCGCCGCCGACTTTTTATCGTTCAGCACCACCCCGCGCGAGCTTGTAAGCTCGCCCACGGTAAACGCCGCGCCGTAATAGCGGCACAGCTCGCGCATTGCGCGGTCTGCAACGCCCGCCATGGGGGCTAATGCTACATACCCTTTAATTTCAATGTTTCCTATTTTCATAACTTACTTACAGCACACCGCCAGATAATATGACTCCGTTTTTTCGGTTTCAAAGCGATATTCTCCGAGCTTTTCTTTAAGTTCTCCGCCGCAGACAAGCGAAATTTTCGCCGCGTCCGAAAGAGTGCCGCCCTCTGCCTTTATATATGCCTCTTTGCGCGTCCACAGAGTGTAAAATCGGTTTTCGGAATTTTCCGCATTTACAAATTCGTTTTCGGCGGGGGAGAAAAGCATATATTTTTCGCGTTTTTTAAAGCCGCCGGGGATTTGAATATCCACGCCTATCGGGTCGTCCGAAACGGCGACTGCGGCAAAATCACCTGAATGGGAAATGCTGAAAAAGCAAAAATCGCAAAGCGGCTTGCCGTTTCTGTTGTATTTTATTTCAAACCGTTTTTTACCGTATAGCCGCTTTATCATTCTTTCAAGCAGCAGTCTGCCCGCAAGCGTGCGCTTTACATCGTCCTCACCGCAATTTTCAAGCCTTTTTTTAAGCTCGTCCGATTGCCGCGCCGATATATCGCGGTATTCATCGTTCGACACGGTGCGGATATTTATTACCTCGCACCGCATTAAGAAATTTTCGCGTTTTTGTAAAGATAATCGGCAACCTTTTCGCTTACGGTCATATACTCAAAATAATACTCGCCGTAGTAGCTTTTAACCGTTTCGGCGGTCACCTGCGAATTGTTTATGCTCTTAACCGTCTCGTCAATCTTTTTATTTATTTCCTCGTCCTTCAGTCCCAGCTTTTCGTTATCAAGTATCGAGTAAGCCACCATCTGCTCGTCCATTGCGGGCTTTATCTGATTTTTTACAAGATCCTCTTTAAACGACTCCTCGGTCATATTGTTTGAAGTAAGGTAGGTTGCAAAGTCAACGCCGTAGCTGCTCTTTAAATTTTGCTCCAGCATATTTTTATAAGAGCCGTACATTGTATCAATTTCATCTTGCGGGTATTCCTTTATTTTTGAGCCGCTTTTCACCTTGTCAAGCAGATAATTCTTAACCGCGCGCTCGGTTACGTCGGCGGTGTATTTATCGAGCGATTTAAAGCCGAGCTCCGAATAATAATCCTCGGGTTTTCTTTCTTCCTCGGTTTTAACGTAGTTTATTTTAACCGTAAAAACCACCGCTTTTCCCGCAAGCTCGGCTGAATTGTAGTTTTCGGGGAAGGTAAGGTTTAAATCCACCGTATCGCCGATTTTTTTGCCTATAAGCCCCGTTTCAAAGCCCTCTATAAAGGAATTTGAGCCGATTTTCAGGTCATACCCCTCTGCGGTGCCGCCGTCAAACGCAACGCCGTCCTTTTTGCCGGTGTAGTCAATATTCGCGGTGTCGCCGTTTGCAACGGTGCCCTCGGTCTTTTTAACGTATAAATCGTTTGACGATACATCGGAAGAAATTACGTTATTGTAGTATTCCTTAAACTCGTCCGATTTGGTATCAACCTTTAAGCCCTTATAATCGGCAAGGGTAATGTATTTTGAAAGCTTGCCGTTATAAAGCTGCCTTTTTGCCTTTTTCCCACAGCCTGCAAAAGCAACCATTGTAAGCATTGCAAGCAGCACACATATAATTCTTTTCATAATTTTCTCCTATACCTTTTGTAATTCGCCCTTTGAGGCGGCTTTTAAATAAGCGTTTATAAAGCCGTCTAAGTCGCCGTCCATAACCGCGTTTATATTTCCCGATTCAAAGCCCGTTCTGTGGTCCTTTGCCATGGTGTACGGCATAAACACATACGAGCGTATCTGTGAGCCCCATGCAATCTCCTTTTGAACGCCCTTAATATCCTCAATTTTTTCGAGGTGCTCGCGTTCCTTTATTTCAAGCAGCTTTGATTTGAGCATTTTCATTGCCTGGTCGCGGTTCTGGAACTGGCTGCGCTCGTTTTGGCAGGCAACCACTATTCCCGTGGGAATGTGCGTTAAGCGTACCGCGGATGAAGTCTTGTTTATGTGCTGACCGCCCGCACCCGATGAGCGGAAAACGTCCATTTTAATATCTTCCTCGCGTATTTCAATGTCGTTATCATCGCTTATCTCGGGCATTACTTCAAGCGAGGCAAACGAGGTGTGCCGCCTGCCCGAAGCGTCAAAGGGCGATACGCGCACAAGGCGGTGCACACCCGATTCGCTCTTTAAATAGCCGTAAGCGTTATCACCCGCTATCAGCATTGTGGCGCTTTTAAGCCCTGCCTCGTCGCCGTCCAAAAAGTCGAGCAGCTGCACCTTAAAGCCGTGGCGCTCGCTCCAGCGCGTATACATACGCACAAGCATCGATACCCAGTCCATAGCCTCGGTTCCGCCCGCGCCCGCGTGAAAGGTTAAAATGGCGTTGTTATTATCGTACTCGCCCGTAAGCAGGGTTTGCAGGCGCTGCGCGGCAAGCCCCTTTTCAAATTCTTCAAGACTTTCGGTAATTTCGCCCACAAGCGATAGGTCTTCCTCCTCATCGCCCATTTCTATAAGCGTTAAAAGGTCCTCATAAGAAGAACAAAGCTTTTCGTAGGTCTCTACCGTATTTTTAAGCTTGCCTGTTTTTTGCAGAATTTTCTGTGAATTTTCGGCGTCGTCCCAAAAGCCGGGGGCGGCGGTTTTTGCCTCTAATTCCTCAATTTCGTTTTTTAAATGCTCGTAGCCCAGCGCGTCCTTTAAATCGCGCAGCTCGCCCTCGTTACCCTCAAGGCGGAGCTTTAGCTGTTCAAATTCCAGCATTGGTTTTCCTCCGTTTCGTTATATAAGCGCAAATGCGCACCAATTGTCCTTATATTGCTTTTCTTTAACCGTAAAGCCGTGCCTTTCGGCGGCGCGCAGCACGTCCTGCTCGCGCGCGTCAATAATTCCCGAAACCAGCAGCACGGCGTTTTCCGCCATATAATCGCGAACGTTTTCAAGCAGTCTTATTACCACGTCTGCCACAATATTGGCGCAAACAACGTTAAACCTTCCACTTACCTTATCCGCTAAATCGCCCACAATATATTCGGTTTTATCATCTTGATTATTAAGCTCGGCGTTTTCTCGCGCCGTTTTAACCGATTGCGCGTCAATATCCACCCCGACCGCCTTTTCGGCGCCCAGCAGCACCGCCGCAATAGAGAGTATACCGCTGCCGCAGCCTATATCGAGCATTTTTGTACCCGTCTTAACATAATTTTCAAGCATTGCAAGGCAAAGCGATGTTGTGGCGTGCGTGCCCGTGCCGAATGCGGCGCCGGGGTCTATGTGCAGAATTTTTCTGCCGCTCACATTTTCGTAGCTTTCCCAGCTCGGCACTATGGCAAGCCTTTTGCCTATTTCGGTAGCGTGAAAGTATTTTTTCCAGTTTTCGTTCCAATCATTGTCGTTTACACCGACAGCACCCACCTCAAACGGTATTTTTTCAGCCGCAAGCCTTTCCTTTAAAAAAGCAAGGCTTTCCTCGGCGTTATCACACTCGGAAATATAAATATGAATGACCGATTTAGTCCTGTCCTTTTTAACAAGCTCCTCGTCAATCAGATCAATGTGGGCTATTTCCTCCGCCTCTTGCTCCAAATCGGAGTAATCCTCAATATAAATGCCGTAGGGCACGGTCATATTGGCTATTGCCGCGGCGGTATCGGTATATTCAAGCGGCACGTTTACGGTTATTTCAGTCCAGTTCATATTTTATATTCTCACTCCGAAACAGTATTCAAATTATTATACCATATATCGGCAGCAATTAAAAGTATTATTTTATGTTTTAAAGCTTTTTGCCGCATTTTACTCTCTAAAGCTTGCTATTCGACGCCCGTAATGCTATACTAAGCATAAAATGCGGGCGAAAATATGCTCTTTGCAGAGGTTGAAAATGAAAAGTCAAAGAAAACCTTTTTTATCCACAACACAAATTATACTGCTGAGTTTCCTCGGCGTTATACTTATAGGCAGCGTTTTGCTTTCCTTGCCCGTAAGCTCAGCGGGCGGGCGCGCCGTGCCGTATATAGACGCGCTTTTCACCGCGACCACCGCCACCTGCGTTACGGGGCTTGTTACGGTAAGCACCGCCGCAACCTGGAGTGTATTCGGGCAGGCTGTAATATTGCTTTTAATTCAGATAGGCGGGCTTGGCGTAATTACCTTTATGACCGCTGTAATGCTGCTGTTCAACCGAAAAATAGGTATTTCCGACCGCCTGCTTATACAGGACGCGTTTAACCTCAGCACCCTTTCGGGAATTGTGGCATTTGTTAAAAAGGTGCTTATAGGTACCTTAACGGTTGAAAGCATAGGCGCGTGTTTTTATATGACGGTATTTGTGCCGCAGTTCGGCGCAAGGGGAATTTGGGTATCGGTTTTTAATTCGGTATCGGCTTTTTGCAACGCGGGTATGGACATTATAGGCGAAAACAGCCTTTGCGATTACTCGGGCAACGCGCTTATAACCTTAACTACCGCCGCGCTTATTATTCTGGGCGGGCTGGGGTATATAGTGTGGTGGGATGTATCTCGGGTAATAAAAAACCGCAAACAAAACGGCGGCAGATTTTTTAAAAGCCTTACCCTGCACAGCAAAATCGTCTTTATTTCCACCGCGTTCTTACTTATTGTCGGCACGGCGCTTACCCTTTGCTTTGAGTATAACAACCCGCTGACTTTAGAGGGTCTGCCGCTGAGCGATAAAATTCAGGCCGCGTTTTTTCAATCGGTAACCACCAGAACGGCGGGGTTTGCAAGTCTGCCGCAGGAAAATTTGAAAAACCCGACCGCCATTCTTTCCTTGCTGCTTATGTTCATAGGCGGCTCGCCCGTCGGCACGGCGGGCGGCATAAAAACCGTAACGGCGGCAGTGCTTTTATCTATTACCGTTTCCCTGATAAGCGGAAAAAACAGCGTTTCCCTTTTCGGCAGAACAATATCAAAGCAGTCGGTATACAAGGCGGTTGCCGTTACGGTAATGTCGTTTTCGGTTATGTTTGTATCCACCCTGATGCTTTCCGCCGTGACAAATGCCCCTGCGCTTGATATTCTGTTTGAAACGGTCAGTGCCACCGCCACGGTGGGGCTTTCGCGCAGCTTGACCGGAGCGCTTAACCTTTTAGGAAAGCTGATAATTATTTTCACCATGTATTTCGGCAGGGTGGGGCCTATATCAATAGCCATTGCGTTCGGCGGCAAAAATCCGAGCCGAAACATTATTAAAAACCCCACGGAAGAAATAAGTATAGGATAGACAATACAATCAGGGTACAACGCTTCCCATAACGGAAAAGAAAATTTGTCCGATTATATTGTCTATATAAAGGAGATTTCGGTATGCAGAAAAAAACTTACGCTGTTTTAGGGCTGGGCAGATACGGCACCGCCGTTGCAAAGGAGCTTGTTAAAAACGGTGCGGACGTAATTGCCGTTGATAAAAACGAACAAATAGTTCAGGACTCATCGGTATATCTGCCAATATGCAAATGCGCGGATATAACAGACCCCGAGGTTATTTCGGAGCTTGGAATTTCAAACGCGGACGTTGTAATTGTGGCAATGGCGAGCAGTCTTGAAGGAAGTATTCTTGCAATAACGCTTTGCAAGGAAGCGGGCGTTAAAACCGTAATAGCAAAATGCGCAAATGAAACTCACCGAAAAATTCTAAAGCGCGTAGGTGCGGATACGGTTGTTTTCCCCGAAAACGAATCGGGCACACGCCTTGCCAAAAATCTGCTGACCTCGGGATTCATCGATGTATTGACCCTTTCCGACGATTTATCGCTGGTGGAGCTTAACGCGCGGGACGAATGGGTCGGAAAAAGCCTTAAGGAGCTTAATTTGCGCAAAAAATATACGGTAAACGTGGTCGCTTTTCGCAAAAACGGGAAAATAACCGCCCCGGTAAACCCCGAAGAATTGCTCGATAAGGATACAGAGGTTATTGCAATTGTAAACACCGCAAAATTATCAAAATTAAAATAGTATTACAAACCGAACAAACCAAAAAATAAATTTACCGCAACACATAAAAGCGCGCCCGCGGCGGTGGGCAGCAGGAACGCAAGCGCCGTCCATTTAAGGCTGCCCGTCTCCTTTTTTACCGTAAGCAGGGTTGTTGAGCAGGGCCAGTGCATAAGCGTAAAGATTATAAAGCATACCGCCGTGCGCACGCTCCAGCCGTTTGAAAGAAAAAGCGAAAGCGTTTCCGCCAAGCTGCCCGCACCCTCAAGCGTGCCGCTTGCGGCGTAGGTCATAATTATTATGGGTATTACCGTTTCATTGGCGGGAAAGCCTAATATAAAAGCAAGCAGTATAGCCCCGTCAAGCCCCATTATTTTGCCTATGGGGTCAAGTGCCGCGGCGCAAATGCTTAAAATGCTCGCGCCGTTTACATTTATATTTGCCGCAAGCCAGATTATAAGCCCTGCGGGGGCGGCAACGGCGGCGGCGCGCCCCAAAACAAACAGTGTGCGGTCAAAAACCGAGCGGACAATTACCCTGCCTATTTGCGGCCGCCTGTAGGGCGGCAATTCCAGCGTGTAGGAAGATGGCAGCCCCTTTAAAACGGTTTTTGAAAGCAGACGCGTTAAAAGCATGGAAACGCCTATACTTAAAATTATAGCCGCGGTTAAAAAAATTGCCGCAAGGAAAGAGGACCCGCCGCCTGCCGCGCCTATAAAAAACATTGTAATAACCGATATAAGCATGGGGAATCTGCCGTTGCAGGGCACAAAATTGTTTGTAAGTATTGCAAGCAGCCGCTCCCGCGGCGAATCTATTATACGGCAGCCCACAACCCCCGCCGCGTTGCAGCCGAAACCCATACAAACCGTGAGCGCCTGTTTCCCGCAGGCGTTGCAGCACTTAAAGGGGCGGTCTAAATTATAGGCTATGCGGGGTAAATATCCCGAATCCTCAAGCAGGGTGAAAAACGGGAAGAATATTGCCATTGGCGGCAGCATTACCGAAACCACGGTTGCCGTGACCCGCCATATGCCGAAAATAAAAGCGTTTTTTACAGTCTCGGGCACGCCTATCAGGGTAAGCCCATACAACAGCTTGCCCTCTAAATAGGTAAAAAATGAGGACAAAAGCTCCGAGGGATAGTTAGCCCCCACCATAGTAAGCCAAAAAACCAGCGCCAGCAGTGCCGCCATTACGGGGAATGCCGTAAATTTTCCCGTAAGAATTTTATCAAGTTTTCTGTCGCGCGCGCAATACTTTTCCTTTTTATATTCAACGGTTTGCGCGGCAATATTTTCAGCCGCGCTTATCAGTGCAGATACGGTAATATCCTTAAGCGCACTTTGCGTTATTCCGCTGTCGGCAAGTATTTTTTCCGCTTTTTCCATAGCCGCGAAAAGCGCGGGGCTTTTTAAAAAGTCCGCTCCGAAATATGCGCCTATTTCCTTTAAAAGTGAGGGGTCGCGGTCAAGCAGCTTTAGAGAAAGCCAGCGGCTGTCAAGTTTTCCGCACGATAATTTTTCAACCTCGGGCATAAGCGCCGCAATCGCCCTTTCAACAGGCTCGGGGTAGCGCACCCGAAAGCCTCCGCGCTTTTCCTCCGTTATGTTATCAAGCGTATCGGTAAGCTTTAAAAGCGTTTTTTTATTCCGCGCCGCCGTTCCCACAACGGGAACGCCAAGCAATAAAGACAGCCTTTGCAAATTTATTTCTATTCCGCGTTTTTTTGCCTCATCCATTAAATTTACGCAAACTATAACGTTTTTTGAAATTTCGACAGTTTGCAAAACAAGGTTTAAATTTCTTTCAAGGCTTGTGGCGTCGCACACCACAACCACCGCGTCCGGCCCGCCGAAGCAGATGAAATTCCGCGCCACCTCTTCTTCTGCCGAGTGCGCCATAAGTGAATATGTTCCCGGAATATCCACCAAAACATAGCCGCGCTTTTTTGTGCGGCAGTAGCCCTGCGCGTTGCTCACGGTTTTGCCCGGCCAGTTGCCGGTATGCTGATTAAGCCCCGTAAGCGCGTTGAAAACAGTGCTTTTGCCCACGTTCGGGTTGCCCGCAAGGGCTATTATTTTATCGGTTTCAAAAAGTTTTTTTATTTCAAGGCCGGAATCGACCGCGCCGACTCCGACTGAGCTTTTGGTAAGACCCATGGCATACGTCCCCCTATGTGTAATAACTCTTTTACATCATATTCAAGGGGAGAGACATAGGTTAAAAAATCACTTTTTCATTTGCTTTAAAAACATTAAAACCGCAAGCGCAAAAAGCACCGCCGAATAGTTTGGTACGAAAAAAAGCATCCGCCGCGCATAATTATGCCCTTAAAGCTGTGCCGACGGGTGCTTTATTTTTGAAAAATATAAAATATGAAAAGCTTTTTAATTGTTTCGCACTGTCCGCGCGCGGTTAATAGCCTAAGCTTTCCCCGCAGATTATAACGTTAATTCTGTCCTTTACCCTCTGCATTGCCGAAACTAAGTAATCGCAGCAAATGCGGGTGCTGCCGCAGCAGCCGTCGGTCATCTTCGGGTTTTCGCTTTTTTCAAGGGAAACGCAGTGCCCAAGCTTTTTGCAGGGGGCGTCAACACTCAGCCGTGCCGTATTCATAGGCGCGGCTATTCTTTTTACGCGCAGAATCCCCTCATCAACGTCCTTTACAATCTTATTTGCGCCTGCCACCATAACTACCTTTTTAGGACCGAAACAGATTGAAGACACGCGGTTTGCGTTCCCGTCAACATTTATAAGCTCGCCGTTTTCGGTAACGGCATTTGACGAGCAGAAAAAGAAATCGCACCCTATTGCCGCGCGGAAAATTTCAAGGCGCTCTTCCTCGGAAATTCCGGGCTTTAATCTGTTAAAAAACTTATATTCGGGGTCGCTTATAATATCCCACACGCCGCTCTCGTTTAAGCTCACAGAGCCGCCCGCGGTTATAACCGCACCGGGAAAAAGCATACCCTTTACTATTTCGCAGACCTGCGCCTTGTTTTCGGCGTAATACGCTTTCATATTGTTGCGTTCAAGGCTTTTCATTGTTTTTTCAATAACAGCGTTCATCAGTTCCACCCTTTCACTATTGTTCCGCCGCCCACTACCGCGTCGCCGTCGTAAAACACTGCCGCCTGCCCGGAGCTGGGCGCGCGCTGCGGCTCGTCAAATTCTATTATAACTTTATCACCGTCAGGCTTTATAACAGCGGGCTGCGCCAAGTGGCGGTAGCGCAGCTTTGCGGTTACCCGCATCTCGCCTTCAAGCGTATCAAACGGGATAAAATTAAGCCTGTCAACCAGTACCTTTCGGCAGAAAAGCCGATCTTCATCACCTAAAACCACCGTGTTGTTTTCGGCGTTTTTTTCAATTACAAAGCGGGGCTTACCGAGCGCAATGCCCAGCCCCTTGCGCTGACCTATTGTATACCTTATTATTCCCTTATGCTCGCCGAGGCGATTTCCGTTTTCGTCGGTAAAATCCCCCGGCTCAGCCGTTTTGCCCGTAGTCCGCTCAATAAAGCCCGCGTAATCTCCGTCGGGCACAAAGCAAATATCCTGGCTGTCGGGCTTTGTCGCGTTTACAAAGCCGTGTTTTTCGGCTATTTCACGCACCTGCGGCTTTGTAAGGTTGCCTAAGGGAAACAGAGTTTTTGAAAGCTCCTCCTGCGTCATTGAGTAAAGCACATAGGTTTGGTCCTTGTTAATATCCGTCGGGCGGCAAAGCAAATATCTGCCGTTTTCCGCCCTTTTAACACACGCGTAATGCCCCGTGGCGATTTTATCGTACCCCAGCGTTTCGGCGCGGCGCAGCATTTTATCAAACTTAATTTTGCGGTTGCACTCAATGCAGGGGTTGGGGGTTCTGCCGTTTATATATTCGTTTATAAAATCGGATATGACGTCCTTTTCAAAACTTTCCTTAAAATTAAAGGCATAGTGCGGAATACCCAGCCGCACGCAAACCGCGCGCGCGTCTTCCACGTCCGACAGCGAACAGCAGGTTTTGGTAAGCCCGGCGTTGTAATCCTCGCCGTCATAAAGGCGCAGGGTGACCCCCGAGACATTATAGCCCGCCTCTTTAAGCAGCGCCGCGCAAACAGAGGAGTCTACTCCCCCGCTCATTCCTACCATTACCTTTTCTCCGCTCACCTTTAAACCCCCGATAAAATAAAATTCAGCCCGAAGAACCAAGAGTTCCCCGGGCAGTAAAATCAGATAGAAGTAATATGCGCGATTTCGTACATATCGTTATCAAACGGCTTTTTCATATTGAGCGCCTCGTAAATATCGTAATCTACTATCTCGCCGTGCTGCAATCCGATAACGCGGTTGCCCTTGCCCTCTCTTAAAAGCTCTACCGCGGCAAAGCCCATCTGGGTTGCAACAACGCGGTCGCGAACGGTCGGGTTGCCGCCGCGCTGAACGTGACCCAGAACGGTAGCTCTTGACTCTATTCCGGTTATTTCCTCAATTTTTTGGGCTATCTGCTCAACGCCGCCAACGCCCTCGGCCACAACCACAATAAAGTGCTTTTTGCCGGTTTTCTGGGTCTCTCTTATTTTTGCTATAACGTTGTCTATAGAATGTTCAACCTCGGGCACCAAAATTGCGGTAGCGCCTACGGCAATGCCGCTTTGCAGCGCAAGGTAGCCCGCGCGCCTGCCCATAACTTCAACAACCGAGCAACGGTCGTGCGATTGGGCGGTGTCTCTTATTTTATCAACCATTTCCATGGCGGTATTCATAGCGGTATCAAAGCCTATGGTGTATTCGGTTGAGGAAATATCGTTATCAATAGTTCCCGGAACGCCTACGCAGGGTATTCCTCGCAGTGATAAATCGCGCGCGCCGCGGTAAGAACCGTCGCCGCCTATTACAACTATACCCTCAATGCCGTGCTTTTTGCAGTTTGCAATTGCCTCCTGCATGCCTTCTTCGGTTTTAAAGCGCGGGCTTCTTGCGGTGTAAAGCACCGTTCCGCCGCGGTGGATTATATCCGATACCGAGCGAACGTCCAAATCAATAATATCTCCCTCAATAAGTCCGTTATATCCGCGGCGTATGCCCTTAACGGTCATACCCCTTGCTATTGCTGTTCTCACAACCGCGCGAACGGCTGCATTCATTCCCGGCGCGTCTCCGCCGCTTGTAAGCACACCTATCGTTTTCATCTTTACCATCTCCATATACATCTTCAAATTAGAGTTTAACACATTCAAAAATTTTTTTCAACAGTATTTTTCTTTTATTTACGTTTATTTAATAAATTTAACATTTTCCGCCCCGAGCAGACTTTTAAGGGCGTTAAAAAGCGTTTCCGAGGGCGTTATGCGCAAACTCGGCGGTACTGCGAGCTTTTTACCCGTATCGGCGCAAAGAATTATAACGTCGGTGCTGCCGCTGTGCAATGAAAGCTGCCGCTTAACCTCCTCAAATTCTCTGCCCGACTGAGATTTTACCTTTAAATAAAGCCCGCTTTTGTATTTTTTAGCCGCTCTGCCCCTTGCGGTCTCGGGTATTTTTTCCACCCGCTCCACCACAAGCTCGGGGTCTCTGTCCTCCCGCTCGGACACTCTGCCGCTTACCGTTACGGGCTCGCCCGAAATTAAAAGATTGCGGAACTGCGTATATGCCGCGGCGAAAATTGTAAGCCCTACCGAGCCGCTCATATCCTCAAGAAAAGCGGTAGCCATAATGCTGTTGTTTTTAAGCTGCCGCGCTTTAAGCCCGTCCACTATGCCAGCCAATGTCAGCCGCTTTGAATCCGGGTAGCAGTGCGCCGCAATGTCCGCCGCGCGCGCAAAGCCCGATTTTTCGGTAAACGCGGTGTATTCCTCCATCGGGTGTCCCGAAAGGTACAGCCCGGTAGCCTCCTTTTCAAGCTCCAAAAGTGTCTCCCGCGGCATTTCCTCCGCCTTTATCGGCTTAAAGGAAACGTCCGTTCCCATTTCACCGAAAAGGTTCATCTGCCCCTTTGCGGAGTACTTTTTCTCGTCCTCCGCAGCGGCAAGCACCCCGTCTATATTATAAAGCATTTGCCGCCGGTTATCCTCAAGTCCGTCCATAGCGCCGCTTTTAATAAGCCCCTCAAGTGCTTTTCTGTTAAATTCGCGTGAGTAATTGCGCAGGCAAAAATCGTACATTGAGGTATACGCGCCGTTTTCCTCGCGCTCGGCTATGAGCCTGTTTATAACCCCCGTGCCGAGGTTTTTAACCGCTAAAAGCCCAAAGCGTATGGCGTTTCCGTCGGGTGTAAAGCCCGCGCCCGATGAGTTGACCGAGGGCGGCAGCACCCTTATTCCGTTTTTGCGGCAGTCGGCAGTATAAAGCGCAACCTTTGCGGGGCTGTCCATCATGCTTGTCATAAGGCTTGAAAAATATTCCGCCGGGTAGTGGCATTTAAGGTATGCCGTTCTGTAAGCCACAAAGGAATATGCCGCCGCGTGCGCCTTGTTAAAAGCGTAAGAGCTGAAGCTCTGCATATCGTCAAAAATCTTGTTTGCCGTTTGCTCGTCTACCCCGTTTGCAACAGCGCCCGCGCACAGAATATTTCCGTTTTCATCCTTTTCGCCGTGAATAAAGAACTGCCGTTCCCGCTCCATAACGTCGTGTTTTTTATTCGCCATTGCGCGGCGCACAATGTCTGCCCTGCCGAGGGTATAGCCCGCAAGCGTGCGGAAGACCTGCATTACCTGCTCCTGGTACACGATGCACCCGTAGGTGACCGAAAGTATCGGTTTTAACAGCGGCGTGGGGTAGGTGACATCCTCGGGGTGGTGGCGGTTGTGAATATATTTCGGTATTGAGTCCATAGGTCCCGGGCGGTAGAGCGAAAGTATTGCGGTTAAGTCCTCAATGCTTTCGGGACCGAACTGCCGCAGCACGTTTTTCATACCTTCGGATTCAAACTGGAAAACGCCGTCGGTCAGCCCCGCGCCCATCATTTTATAGGTTTCCTTATCATCAAGCGGTATTTTTTCAATATCAAAACCGGGCTGCTTTTTTCTTATATATTTTTCCGTATCGGCAATAACGGTCAGGTTGCGCAGCCCTAAAAAGTCCATTTTCAAAAGCCCCAGCTCGTCAAGCGCCGTCATTGTGTATTGGGTAACTACCGCCTCGTCGTTTACGGCAAGGGGGACATACTCGGCTATCGGCTTATCGGATATTACCACCCCCGCCGCATGGGTAGAGGCGTGCCGCGGCATACCCTCAAGCTCTATTGCCGTGTCTATCAGCTCGTGCACCTGATTATCGTTATCATAAAGCGTTTTAAGCTCCGGTGAGCTTGAAAGCGCCCGCTCGATAGTCATATTAAGCGATTGCGGAATGAGCTTTGCAATTTTATCGCACACGGCATACGGCACGTCAAGCGCCCTGCCCACATCCCGCACGGCGCCGCGAGCCGCCATAGTGCCGAAGGTGACTATTTGCGAGACCCTGTCCGACCCGTATTTTTCTATAACGTAATCTATTACCTTTTGGCGGTTCACATAGCAAAAATCAATGTCAAAGTCTGGCATTGAAACGCGCTCGGGGTTTAAAAAACGCTCAAAATAAAGGTCGTATTTCAAGGGGTCTATTCCCGTTATTCCAATGCAGTAAGCCGCAAGGCTTGCCGCGCCCGAGCCGCGCCCCGGGCCTACGGGTATATTGTGGCTTTTAGCGTAATTCACAAAATCGGCTACTATTAAATAATAGTCAACATACCCCATTCGGTTTATAACGCCCAGCTCATAGTCAAGGCGGTCGGTAACCTCTTTTTTCGGGTTGTCACCGTAAATTCGGCGCAAACCTTCAAGGCATTTATTGCGGAAATATTCAAAATGATCCCTATCGCCTATATCAAACCGCGGCAGCTTTATTTTGCCGAATTCAAACGTAACGCGGCATTTTTCGGCTATTTTCACCGTGTTTTCTATAGCCTCGGGCGCTTCGGGGAAAAGCGACGCCATTTCCTCGGCGGATTTTAAATAAAATTCGTTTGTTTTAAATTCAATCGGGTTTTCTTCGTTAATTTTAGTGCCCGTTTGTATGCAAAGCAGCACCTTGTGCAGGCGCGCGTCCTCTTTTTTAATATAATGAACATCGTTTGTGGCGGCAAGCGGTATTCCCGTTTCCCGCGAAATTCTTACAAGCTGCGGGTTTATTCTTCGCTGCTCCTCAATTCCGTGATCCTGCAGCTCCAAATAATAATTGCCCCTGCCGAAGACCGAGTCAAACCAAAGCGCCGTTTCCTTTGCCTTTTCATATTCGCCCGAGCTTAAAAGCCGCGGAATTTCCCCCGCAAGGCAGGCGGAAAGGGCAATAAGCCCGCCGCTGTATTTTTTAAGCAGCTCCTTATCTATTCTCGGTTTTGAGTAAAAACCCTCTGTAAATCCTGCGGAAACTAACTTTATAAGATTGCGGTAGCCCTCGTTATTGCGGCATAAAAGCACAAGGTGAGTGTAGCGTGAGTCCACTCCCTTTACCTTTTCAAAGCGGCTGCGCGGCGCAACATATACCTCGCAGCCTATTATGGGGTTTATTCCCTTTGAAACGGCGTATTTATAAAAATCAATAACGCCGTACATCACGCCGTGGTCGGTTATTGCAAGGCTTTTCTGCCCGAGCGCCGCCGCACGGTCGATAAGCGCCTTTATGCGGCAGCAGCCGTCAAGCAGGCTGTACTTGGTATGCACGTGCAAATGAGCGAAATCCATATGCTTCTACCCCCTGTGCGCCTTTGTTTCCATATAAATTCGGGTTATTTTTTGCAGCCTGTGGTTAAGCCCTGAAACGGTCAGCGGCTCGTCGGATAGCTTACATAATTCTTTAAGTGTCAAATCGGGGTTATCCCGCCGCAGCATTGCCGCGCTTACAAGCTCGGGCGGCAGGCTTTCAAGCAGCCCCGCCTTTTCAAGATATTCTATTGCCGCGCGCTGCCTGACAGACGCCTCGACAGTTTTTGAAATATTGCCGCTGTCGCAATTGCTGCGGCGGTTGCTCGCATTTTTAACGCTTTTAATTATTTTGGTATCCATAATATCAAGCGTTCGGTGCGGCAGCCCCATAATGGTCAGTAAATCTTCTATACTTCCGCTTTCCTTTGTGTAAAGCACAAATGCGGTGCCGCGCGCGGTTTTTTTCATATGAATATCAAATTCGGCTAACAAAAGCAAAAACTCGTCGGCTAATTTTTCGTTTTTAACCGCAAACTCCGCGCGGTATTCCTTTTCGGGGTCGTTAATATTGCCGCATGCCAAAAAAGCCCCCCTTATAAAGCTCTGGCGGCAGCAGTCGCGGGCAAGTAAACCGCGGTCTATTAAATTTTCATTTATTCCGAAATCAAACGCCGCCAAAATTTTAAGCCTGTCCGTATCGGATGTAACCTCGGCTTTATAGGTCGGGCGTTTTGTGCCGCCGCAGGTTATTTCCGCCGCGGCACCGAAGGTACTTTTTATAAGCTCCGCATACGCTTTTGCCACACATTCGTTGCCCGTTTGTATTGAAATGCGTTTAAGCGAAAACGCGCGGCTGAAAAGCATAAAGCCGTAAACAAGCGGTAAGCGGCAGCAGGAATGTGTTTTGAGCGAAATCAGCTCATTTTTAATCTCACTGCAAAAGGACATAAAGCCCGTCAGTGCTTGTAAATATCCCTGTGGTTTATGGAGCAGTTGTAATTTTCGTTGCGCAAATGCTCGCCTATCAGCTCCGCAAAGGTGACCGAGCGGTGTTTTCCGCCCGTGCAGCCTATGGATATTACAAGCTGACTTTTACCCTCCTTTGCATACATAGGTACGGCGCAATCTATAAACGCCAAAAGGCGGTCGAGAAACCTTTTGCTGTCCTCGCTTGCCATAACGTAATCGCGCACTTCCTTATCAAGTCCTGTTTTTTCCTTTAATTCCTCAACATAAAACGGGTTGGGCAGACATCTTACATCCACCACCAAATCCGCCTCTGTATCCGAGCCGTATTTAAACCCGAAGGACTTGCACTGAATTTTTAAAACGTTGCTAACGCTGCCGAAGAAAATATTTGAAAGCTGAACCTTTAGCTGCGCTATTGAAATGCGGCTTGTATCTACCACGTAATCCGCCGAAAAGCGGATTTTTTTAAGCATTTCGCGCTCTTTCGCAATTGCCGCAGCTACCGACATATCGTTGCCGTCCGCCAGCGGGTGCTTGCGCCTGTTTTCCTTATAGCGGCGTATAAGCACGTCGTCAGCCGCGTCCAAAAACAGTATTTTATACTCAATATTGTTCTTTTTAAGGTTGCCGAGAACCCCGTCAATCTCCGAAAAAAGCACGCCGCCGCGCATATCGGTCACTATAGCCATTTTATTAAGCAGATCGCCGCTGCGCGACGAAAGCTCCACAAACGAGGGTATTATTGCCGGCGGAATGTTATCAACGCAGTAAAAGCCTATATCCTCAAGCGCGTTTGCCGCCTGCGATTTTCCCGCGCCCGACATCCCCGTTACTATTAACAATTCCATTTTTTCAGTCTCCGTTCCGCCCCGTAAAAATAACCTCGGGCTCCAGCATTACTCCGTCGTTTTCAAAAACCTTTTTTTGTATTTTCCCTATAAGTGCCTTTACGTCGGCAGCCGTTGCACCCCCGCGGTTAATAACAAACCCCGCGTGCTTTTCGCTTACCTGCGCGCCGCCGACGGATAAGCCCTTTAAGCCGTTTTTCTCAATAAGCGCGCCTGCAAAATACCCCTCGGGCCGCTTAAAGGTGCTGCCCGCGCTGGGGTATTCAAGCGGCTGCTTTTGCTTGCGGCGGTTAAGCAATTCGTCCATTTCAGCCTTAATTTCCGCCTTATCGCCCTTCTTTAAGGCAAGGGTCAGGGAAATTATTATAAGTCCGCCCTTTTTAAATACGCTGCTGCGGTAGCCGAGCCGCATATCTTCCTTTTTAAGGGTTTTTATTTCTCCCGAGGCGGTCAGGCACTCGGCGCTTTCGATTACATCCGCCATTTGCCCGCCGTAAGCGCCCGCGTTCATATAAAGCGCGCCGCCCGCCGTTCCGGGTATTCCGTAGGAAAATTCAAGCCCCGTAAGTGATAATGACAGGGCTTTCAGGCAGACCGATGAAAGCATAGCCCCCGCGCCGCAGGTGATTTTTTCACCGTCCGATATAATACTGTTTATTCCCGAAAGGCTTATAACCGCGCCCTCTATTCCGCCGTCGGACACCAAAAGGTTGCTGCCGTTGCCCAAAATGAAATACGGAATTTCAAGTTCGGTGCATTTTTTAACAGCCGAAATAAGCGCGGCGGGAGAGGCGGGAATTATAAAAATATCCGCCTCTCCCCCGATTTTAAAGGTAGTGTGCGCCCGCATAGGCTCATTTTGCCTGTATTCGATATTTTCGCTTTCAAGAAAATTCGCCAATGCTTCTGCGCTCATAAAGCCACTCCCAAGATTTAATTATTTATAAAGGTCGCAAAGGTACGCCGCGCCTATAATTCCCGCGTCGTTTCCGAGAGCCGCCGCCTTTATCTGCGTTTTCTTCGCAATGTGGCGGGCGTAGTTTTCACCTTCAACATAAGCCACAATCGGGTCTATAAGGGTACTGCCCTCTTTTGAAATGCCGCCGCCGACGCACAGAACGTCCGGCTGGAAAATATTTATATTATTGGAAATACCTATTGCGACATATTCAATATATCTGTCAACCACGCGCTTTGCGGTATCGTCGCCCGCGCGCATGGCGTCAAACGCGGTCCTGCCGCTTACCTTGCTTATATCTCCGCCGCATATTTCCCACATTTTTGATTTCGGGTATCTTATCATAGCCTGCTTTGTCTGGCGGATAAGCGCCGTAGCAGAGGCATATGCTTCCCAGCAGCCCTGTCTGCCGCAGGTGCAAATTTCACCGTCCATATTTATAACCACATGACCGAGCTCCGCGCCCGCATAGTTTGAGCCGGAATAGATCTTACCGTCAATTATAACGCCGCCTCCGACGCCTGTGCCCAAAGTAATAGCTATAAAATCATTCGAGCCTTTGCCCGCACCCGCAATATACTCGCCGTATGCCGCGGCGTTAGCGTCGTTTTCAATGTAAAAATCAACGCCTAATTTTTCTTTCAGCATAGCCGCCATGGGCACATCGTAAAAATCAAGGTTGTTAGCATAGCATACCACGCCGCGCACCGGGTCTATAGCTCCGGGTGTTCCCACGCCCATAGCCTCAATATCGGAAAGCTTAAGCCCCGCATTTTCAACTGCCTGCTTTGCGACAACAGCCATATCCGACACAATTTCCTCTGCCGGGCGGGGGCAGTTTGTTTTTACCTGCGCGGTTGCAACTATCTTATAATTATCGTCTACAACTCCCGCAACAATATTCGTTCCTCCAAGGTCAATTCCCAATTTGTACATTCTTACTTTACACTCCTGTTTTAAAAATTATCAGAACGGATTAACCGTTTCGTTTGTGCTTACGTCCTCGGGCTCGTCGGTCATACCGAGACGTTTGAGAAGATCCTGCGCCGCGTTGTAGCCGAGTTTTTTCTGCCTGCTGTTCATTGCGGCAACCTCAATTATAACCGCTAAGTTACGCCCGGGCTTTACCGGAATGGTGAGCGACGGTATATCAAGCCCCAAGATTTCCGTCGTCTGATTATCAAGCCCCATACGGTCATAAACCTTGTTTACATCCCATATTTCAAGGTTTATTATAAGGTCTATCTTCTCGGTGATCTTAACCGCGCCCGCGCCGAAAATTCGGCTCGCGTTAATAATACCTATTCCGCGCAGCTCAATAAAATGCCTTATATTATCGGGCGCAGTGCCCACAAGCGATTTATTTGATACACGGCGTATTTCCACCGCGTCGTCCGCTATAAGGCGGTGACCGCGCTTTATAAGCTCAATTGCGGTTTCGCTTTTACCTACTCCGCTCTCGCCCAGCAGCAGTATACCCTCGCCGTAAACCTCCACCAAAACGCCGTGGCGCGTAACCCGCGGCGCCAAGTTTAAGTTTAAAAAGGCTATCAAGGCAGAGGTAAAATCAGATGTAGTCTCTGCCGTGCGCAAAAGCGGCACGCCGTATTCCGCGGCGGTTTTCGCGTATACCTCGTCCACCTGCATATTGCGGCATATAACCACCGCCACAGGCTTGTGAGAGAAAAATTCTCTCAGCCTTTTTTCCGCCTTTTCGGGGGTGAACCGCAGTAAAAAGCTTTCCTCGCTTTTGCCTATTATCTGTATTCGCTTTTCATCGAAAAACTCAAAATACCCCGCCATATGCAAGCCCGGGCGGTTTACCTCGGTGGTGGATATTTGTATTTTTTCGGGGTTAGCCGGCATATTAAGCGTTTCCAGCGAAAATTCCGAAATTATCTTCGCAAGCGATACCGTAAAATTCGTCCTCATTCGTTCGCTCCCTCCCTATATTATCCTCAGTATATCATTATAATATAAATTTTTCCAAAACGCAAAGGTTTTTACGCAAAAAAGAAATTTTCAGCAATACTTATTTGAACAATTTTAATTTGTTATCAAATTTCAATATATTTTTATATATAGGCTTTTACGGTCTTACGCGGCTGCGCCTGCTCACAAGCATTTTTATGGCTGCAATTGCCCTGCTTTTTATTATAATGATACTGTTTATGTATATAAAAAGGTTTCCCGCCGCAAAATGCGCAATTTGCTGCTTTGCCGTAATCGGTCTAATTACCGGTTTTTGCGATGTTGACCGCACGGTTGCAAGCTACAATGTAAACGCGTACAAAAGCGGCTTTATGTATGAAAACGGGCTTTATCTTTTCCACGCACCGATAAACCGCAACCATATAGGAATACTGAAAATAAACAGAACGGATATTGAGAAAAGCGAGGTAGTTTTGCAGGCGGATATGAAGGGAAGCTGTTTTTATCCGTTTGTGCAGTATGATACCGAGGGTAATATTTATATGTCTTACACAGTTGACCGAAAGCATATAAGAATTTCAAAATTCACCTTTGAAAAATACATTCCCAATTAGTTCAGGCAAAATATATTGTTTTTTACATTTTTCTCCTTAAAAACCATTTTTATTAAAAATATAAATCAAAATTTACCTATAATAATATTTATGCCCTTACACAAAATATTACTGCAAACGCAAAGAAAAAAATTAGGAGAGAAAAAACCATGGCTAACAAAAGCGTAGTACCTGAGGCTAAAGAAGCCCTCAACCGTTTTAAGATGGAGGCTGCCAACGAGGTTGGCGTTAACTTAAAGCAGGGTTACAACGGTGACCTTACCTCTAAGCAGGCCGGTTCTATCGGCGGACAGATGGTTAAAAAGATGATCGAATCTTACGAAAACAGCATGAAGTAAGAATCTTTTAACCCGGGGTTGTTACATTAAAATGACTCCGAAAACAGGCGGGCTGACCCTTTTGGATCAGCCCGCCTGTTTCTTTTTAAAGCCGTTTCAAATTTTTATGACTGCTGCCGTTTAGATTGTATGCTCCTCAATCAGCCGCTCAAGCTCCTTTGCGGCAACGCTTAAGGGCTGCTCCTTGCGCTTTATTAAAACAATATTTCGCTCGGGAATTTTTTCCTTTAAATCAATTATATTTACATCTTCGCTTTGCAAAAATTCCTCGGGAACAAACCCCACGCCGAGATCCGCCGCCACCATAGGCAATATCTGGTCGGCAGTGAACGCCTCAATATCGGGGCGATACGCAAGCCCGTGGGAAGAAAAGAACCCCGAGTAAAACTCAAAGGACTTTGTATCCTCACCGAGTGAGATAAGTGGGAAATTCGTCAGCTCCGAAAGTGAGACCTGCCTGTTTGCAAGGCTTGAAAAGTACGGCGAGCACACCGCAACCTCGTTTATGGGGCGTATAATTTTTTCTGTTAAGGAAGCAGAGCGGACGGTCGGAGTGGTAACAACGGCAATATCCGCCGTTCCGCCCTTTAGGGCGGCTATTGCCTGCGGGGTTGAGTGGTTGCTTATTCTTATATGTATGCCCGGGTAGCGCAGCCTGTATTTTTTAAGCACGGGCAAAAGCAGGCAGCGCAGCGCCACCTCGCTTGCCGCAACATATACGCTGCCCGAGCGCAGCGAGCGGCTGTCGGTAATTTCCGCCTCGCCCATTTCTATATGCTCATACGCTATTTTAATATGCTCATAAAGCCTTTTGCCCTCGGGGGTCAGCTTCATTCCCTGGTTGCTGCGGGAAAAAAGCGCGCAGCCGAGCTCTGCCTCAAGGTTTTTAATCGTTCGGGTTAAATTAGGCTGGCTGTTAAGCATCAGCTTTGCCGCCTGGGTTATATTGCCGTATTTCGCAACATAATAAAACACACGGTAATAATCATAGCTTATATACATTTTTTACACGCTCCGCAATATTAAAATGATATTATAATCATATCTATTATATATTTTACATATGTGGATAAAATGATTATAATATAGCAGTCAACAAAAGTCAAGGGGCGGTTATATGGACTATAAAAATGCGGATATGTATACGCTTATGTGCGAAAGGGATAAATGCGCGGCTGAGCTTGCAAAATATGCAAAAAGCGGGCTTTCGCTTGATCTTTCCCGCGGAAAGCCCTCGGCGGAACAGCTTGCGCTTTCGCTTAATATGCTGGATGTTTTGGATCACCGCAGCATTTTAGACAGCGAAAGCGGTCAGGACTGTCGCAACTACGGCGGGCTTGACGGCATAGAAGAGGCAAAAAGGCTTTTAAGCCATATGATGGGCACGCACTCGGTAAACACCATAGTGGGCGGAAACAGCAGCCTTACAATGATGTACGAACTTGTAATCCACGGCATGACCGACGGAATATGCGGCGCGAAACCGTGGCAGGAAATAAAGAACCGCAAATTTTTATGTCCCGCCCCGGGGTATGACCGCCACTTTGCAATAACCGAGCACTTCGGGTTTGAATCGATACCTGTCGGTATGACCGAAAGCGGACCCGATATGGACGAGGTTGAAGAGCTTATAAAGGACGAAACCGTAAAGGGCATATGGTGTGTTCCGAAATACCAGAACCCGACGGGAATTGTTTTCAGCCCCGAAACGGTGCGAAGATTTGCCGCGCTGAAGCCCGCGGCGGAAGATTTCCGTATTTTTTGGGATAACGCGTACTGCATACACGCCTTTGACGGAGAAAACGCCGAAATACCCGATATAATAAGCGAGTGTGAAAAAGCGGGGAACGCCGATTTGGTTTATGAATTTTGCTCCACAAGTAAAATTACATTCCCGGGCGCGGGCATTTCCGCACTTGCCGCAAGTCCTACAAATTTAATTGATATAAAATCCTTTTTGAAGTTTTCCACCATAGGACCCGATAAGCTCAATCAGTTGCGGCACGCACGGTTTTTCAAAAACAGCGCGGGACTGCGGGCGCATATGAAAAAACACGCCGAAATATTAAAGCCTAAATTTGCGGCAGTGTATAAAACCTTGAAAGAGGAGCTCGGCGGCGTCGGCATTGCCGACTGGACTACGCCGCGCGGCGGTTATTTCCTTTCCTTTAATACGCTGCCGGGGTGCGCAAAAAAAGTTGTTGAAATGTGCGGAGAATACGGAGTGAAATTTACGCCTGCGGGGGCGTCCTTCCCGTACGGCTACGACCCCGAGGATAAAAATATTCGCCTTGCGCCGTCATTTGCGACGGTTGAAGAAATAACGCAGGCAATAAAGGTTTTGTGCCTTTGCACAAAGCTTGCGGCAATAGAAAAGCTTATGAAGGAGAGAACTTAAAATGGCGGAATTACTTGAAACGGTTATGACGGCGGTATTTGATATTGCGCTGCTTTTCCTGGTTATTTACTCGGCAAAGGGCAGGGCGGCAAACGGCGGCACGCGGCTTGTGGCGCTTACATTCAGCTTAGGCTTTTTGCTCGGTATTTTGTCTAAGTGCATTGCGGGCGGCGGTTACGCCGTAATGACACTTTCGGCGCTCGGGTTTATGCTTTCTTATATGCTTTTTGTTTTCAGTATTCCCGAAAAGAGGAAGCACAATGAAAAGCGGTAAGCCCTTCAGTGGGCAGATGTCCGACAGCTTCAGGGCGGCGGTGTTTATAATTTTGTCGGGCGGGTTTCAGGACGCATATACCTACACCTGCCGCGGCGAGGTTTTTGCAAACGCCCAAACGGGAAACATTGTGCTTTTAAGCACGGCGCTTTACGGGCGCGAGTGGCAAACGGTTTTAAAATATCTCGTTCCGGTGCTTTCATTTTTGGTGGGCACGGCGGTTGCCGAGTTTATTCATATAAAGCTGAAATGCTATGAAAAGCTGCACTGGCGGCAGATAATACTGCTGCTTGAAATTCTTCTGCTTTTTTCGGTGGGTTTTCTGCCCGCAAAAGTTGAGCCGCTTGCAAACGCGTTTGTTTCGTTCGTCTGCGCTTTGCAGGTGCAAACCTTTCATAAGGTGCGGGGGCACGCCTACGCCAGCACTATGTGCATAGGCAATATGCGCGCGGGCACAGAGGCGCTTTGCGCATACTTTCGTGTGCGGGATAAAGAAATACTTAAAAAAGCATTAACCTATTTCGGCGTTATATTTGTTTTCGGCATAGGCGCAGGGCTCGGCAGCGTGCTGACCCGCGCGGCGGGATATAAAGCAATATGGCTTTGCTGCGCGCTGCTTTTTATAAGCTTTTGTATGATGTTTGTGCCGGAGAAAGATATGTAAATAAATGCGGCGACAGTGCCGCCGCACCTATTAAATTTAATGAAACATAGTCTGCACGCCGTCAACAAAATCGCCCACGGCTTTTACGAGCTTTGCCGAGCCCTTGGTAATGTTTTTATTATCGTTAAGCATTACCTTACCCACGGCAAGCGCTGCGGCGCCGGCTACCATTCCGGCTCCGAGACCTTTCATAAATGTCATTGTTCCGTTTTGCATTTTTAACCCTCCTTTTTTAGTTATTATATCCCGAAAATTCGGCAATTTATAATGTTGTGAAAAAAATAACAGATAAATCAAAAGAGTAAGTTAATATTTGTGTAAAAATAGGCTTGACATTATTGGGCATAAGTAATAAAATAGTACAATAATTGTGAGGGGGAATGCTTTACGGTCGGCGGTTTGATTGCGTTTATATTCGGAATAGCGGAGGCGCTGATGCTTAAAAGCGCGCTTTCCTCTTTCACTTCTGGCAATTACACCAAAGCGGTTGCGCTTGTGCTTATAAAGCTTTTTCTTTACGGCGCGGCGTCCGCATTGCTTGTGTTTGTATTTCCGAAGCTACTTTATGCCTGCCTTATCGGCTATGCTGCGGGTCTGCCGCTGGCGGTAGTCGGTTGGTTTATATATTACACTGTACGTACCCAAAGGGTAAAATCGGGGGATGATAAAAACGAAAGCAATAACAATAACTGAATTTGCGTTTTCCGCCGTGCTTTTTTTACTGGGATTTATAGGCTACTGCGCCGTTCATTCCTACATTAAGCACCACGGTGAAACAAAGGCGCTGAAAAAACGCTCGGTTCTGCTTTTGGCGCTTGCCGTTATAGCCGCGTGGTTCTTTATAGGCACGGCGGTAACGTCGGTTTCAAGCGGTAAAGCGGGCATGAATGTGGAGTTTGAAATGTTCAGCGAGCGGGTAACGCTTTTCGGCGTTTCATTTGCGCAAACTACGGTGCTTACCTGGATAATAATGCTTATAGTGCTTGTTTTCTGCCTTATTTTCAGGTTTATACTGTTCCCGTGCTTTGATAAAGACAGACCGAAAAACGCCTTTCAGAACATAATGGAGCTTGCGGTTGAGGCAATGGAAAACTTTACCAAAGGCGCCGTGGGCGATTATTCCGAGAAATTAGCGCCCTATATGTTCTCACTTGCGGTGTTTATGGTCTTCTCGGCGGCGTCCGAGCTTTTCGGCTGCCGACCGCCCACATCCGATCTTTTAATAACCCTTTCAATGGGTCTTATAACCTTTGCGCTTATTAACTTCTACGGCGTTAAGAAAAAGGGCTTAGGCGGAAGAATAAAATATCTTTCAAGCCCTACGCCCGTAATACTGCCCATGAAGATATTGAGCGACGTTGCGGTTCCTATTTCGCTTGCCTGCCGACTTTTCGGTAATATGCTCGGCGGAATGATAGTAATGGACCTTTTAAAATCGGTTTTAGGCGGCTATGCGTCGGGTATTCCGGCGGTGGCGGGGCTTTATTTCAACCTCTTCCACCCGCTTATACAAACATATATTTTCATAATACTTTCGCTTACGTTTATAAACGAAGCAATTGAGTAACAGGAGGAATTTAAAAATGGTAGCAATTGGTGCAGGTTTGGCAATTTTAACGGCGGTGGGCGCCGGTCTCGGTATGGGCATTGCAACAGGCAAGGCGGTTGAGTCGGTGGCTCGTCAGCCCGAGGCTTCGGGTAAAATAAACGCGATACTTCTTTTGGGCTGCGCACTGGCGGAATCAACGGCAATTTACGCGTTCGTTGTGGCGCTTATTTTGGCTGCAAAAGTATAATTTGAACGGAGAATCATCATGTTCGGTTTGCAAATATCAGATGCCGTCAGAGATCTGATAATAAATATAATCAATATAATCGTTCTGTTTGTAATTGTTAAGTCGCTTGCATACAAGCCGGTTAAAAAGTTTCTTGACGCGCGCAAGGCAAGAATAGACGAAAGCCTTAAAAACGCCGAAAGCAAAAACGCCGAGGCGGACGCTTTAAAGGCGCAGTATGAGGACGCTTTAAAGCAAAGTAAGCAGGAAAGCGATAAAATTATGGGCGAGGCGGAGCTTTCCGCACAGAAAAGAGCCGCCGAAATTACGGCTGACGCCGATAAAAAAGCGGCGGACATTACCGAAAAGGCAAGAAAGGACGCCGAGCGCGAGTATAACGAGCGCCTTGCGGGACTTCGGGCAGACGTTACCGATATAGCCTTTGATATTTCAAAGAAAATTCTTTCGCGCGAGGTTACCGACGCCGATAATATGGCAATTGCCGATGAGTTTTTCTCGAAATACGGGGAAAAGGAAGAAAAAGTATGAAAACGGTAGTTATAACCGCCGCGGAGAATATGTCGGACGCAACCTATGCCCGCATATGCCGCGGTTTCCGCGAGAAATTGGGCGATGACGTAAAGTTTGAAAGAGTTACCGATAACGGCATTATCGGCGGCTTTATCGCCGACGCGGACGGTGAAATTTACGATTTGAGCATTTCTTCACAGCTTAAGGAAATGCAGAAAAAAATTGACGGATAAAGGCGGGAGAAACTGTGCCGGAAATTAAAAACGAAGATATAGGCAGCGTTCTTAAAAAAAGAATAGCCGATTTTCACACCGCGCCGATAGTCTACCGCTGCGGTAAAGTTTCAAGCGTGGGCGACGGCGTTGTAAGAGTAAAGGGCTTGCCCGACCGCCTTTACGGCGAGCTGCTCGAATTTGAGGGCGGAGTTTACGGTATGGCGCTTGACCTTGAAGAGGACGGCGTGGGCGCCGTGCTTATGGATAATTCCGATTCCGTAAGCGTGGGCAGCACCGTTAAGGGCACGGGCGTTGTGGCTGAGGTGCCCGTGGGTCAGTCGCTTATAGGCAGGGTTATAGACCCCATAGGCAGACCGCTTGACGGCGAGCCGCTTATTGCAAAGGAGTACCTGCCGTGCGAGAGAACCGCGCCTACAATTATGCAGCGCCGCCCGGTGGATAAACCCCTTGAAACGGGAATACTGGCTATTGACAGTATGATTCCGATAGGCAGGGGTCAGCGCGAGCTTATTATAGGCGACCGCCAGACGGGTAAAACCTCAATAGCCATTGATACGGTCATAAACCAGAAAAACAGCGACGTTTTGTGCATTTACTGCGCGATAGGTCAAAAGGCGTCAAACATATCGCAGATAATAGAAACGCTTAAAAACACGGGGGCTATGAAATACAGCGTGGTGGTTGCCGCCACCGCGTCGGACAGCCCCGCAATGCAATACTTAGCGCCTTACGCCGCCTGCGCCGTGGCAGAGGGCTTTATGAAAACGGGTAAAGACGTGCTTGTAATATACGACGATTTATCAAAGCACGCCGTGGCTTACCGTACCATGTCGCTGCTGCTGCACAGACCGCCCGGTCGTGAAGCATACCCGGGTGATGTTTTCTACCTGCACAGCCGTTTGCTTGAGCGCAGCGCCTGCTTATCGGAAGAACTCGGAGGCGGCAGCATCACCGCAATGCCGATAATTGAGACTATGGGCGGGAATATATCCGCATACATTCCGACCAACGTTATTTCCATAACCGACGGTCAGATATACCTTGAAACAGAGCTTTTCCACAGCGGCGTTCGCCCGGCTGTAAATACCGGTCTTTCGGTTTCGCGTGTGGGCAGAGCGGCGCAAAGTAAAGCAATGCAGAAGGTTTCGGGTTCTTTGCGTATAGACCTTTCGCAATACCGCGAAATGGCGGTGTTTACGCGTTTCGGCAGTGATGTTGATGAGTCAACCAGAAAGTTGCTTGACCGCGGCAGAACCCTTACCGAGCTTTTAAAGCAGCCGAAAAGCCGCCCGTACACCCTGTTTGAACAGGTGGCGCTTTTGTTTGCTTACCGCAACGATATTTTTACGGGTGTGCCCGAAGCAGAGCTTAAGGCATTTGCGGGGGATATGCTAAGAAACCTTAGCAAAAACCTTTCCTCCGTGCGCGATACGGTAAACTCAAGCGGCGCTTTAAGCGATGAAAACGCTGAGCGCATGAAAACGGCGCTTACTAATTTTAAGGAAAATTCTGCATATGGAAAACATCAGTGAATTAAAGCAGCATCTTCACGCCGTTACGCAGACAAGGCAGATATCAAACGCAATGTATCTGCTTTCCACCTCGCGTATCAGGAAATCGATGCAGAATATCGACTATAACCTCACATATATGCGCAAGCTGCGTGCCACCATGAAGGATATTGTTTCCAAAACAAAGCACAACTCTTTAAGCGACCCGTTTATTGAGCTTACCGAGGGCGGCAAGGCGCTGTTCTTTGTAATCACCTCGGATAAGGGGCTTTGCGGCGGCTACAATTCCGCGGTTGTCTCCTTAGCGCTGCAAAAAATGCGGGAGTATAAGGAAACCGTGGTTTACTCCTTGGGGCTTAAGGGCACCGAAATGTTTTTATCCCGCGGAATAAAGCCCGATGAAAGCTGGTACGGCGCTTCTCAGCGCCCCTCGCTTTACTCGGCACGTGATCTGGGTGAAAGAATAGTCGAGCTTTATGACGACTGCACGGTAAGCGAGGTTTATATAGTTTATACCGAATATGTAAATTCTGCGGTGCAAAGGCCTGTTTGCAAACGTGTTTTACCGCTTTTACGGCGCGATTTTGATGATGTTGAATACGAAAATAAATACACCGCCGAGGTAATTTACGAGCCGGACCTGCAAACGGTTTTCGACCGAATGGTGCCGCAGTATGTAATCGGTATGATGTACGATATTATGATGCAGGCGGCGGCGAGCGAAAACGCCGCGAGAATGACGGCAATGCAGAACGCAACCAAAAACGCCGATAAAATGATTGCAAAGCTTACCGAGCAGATAAACGCCGTGCGCCAGCTGGTTATTACCAACGAGATAACCGAAATAGCGGCGGCAACACAGGTACAGAATAACGGAGTATAGGTGACGCTTAATGGAATACACGGGTAAAATAATTAAAATATCGGGACCTGTTATAGATATTCGCTTTGATAACGGAAAAATACCGCCGATAAACGCGCTTGTTACGGTGGAGGAATACGCAAAGCACGCCGAAATAGCCGCGCATTTGGGCGACGGCGTTGCGCGCGCAATAGCGCTTGAAGCAACAGAGGGCTTGCGCTGCAACCTTAAAGTAACATCAAACGGCAAGGGCATTGAGGTGCCCGTAGGTAAAGAGGTTATTGGCCGCGTGGTTGATGTTCTCGGCAGACCGATTGACGAAAAGGGCGAAATAAAGGCAGAAAAATACCTGCCGATACACCGCAGCGCTCCCCCGCTTAATAAGCAAAAGCCCGCAACCGAGCTGCTTGAAACGGGGATTAAGGTAATTGACCTTTTGGTGCCCTACGCCAAGGGCGGTAAAATAGGTCTTTTCGGCGGTGCGGGCGTTGGTAAAACCGTGCTTATAATGGAAATGATTCACAATATCGCCGTAAATCACGGCGGCTACTCGGTGTTCACGGGCGTGGGCGAGCGCAGCCGCGAGGGTAACGAGCTTATTCACGATATGGAAAAGAGCGGCGTTATTGAAAAATCAATACTCGCATTCGGGCAGATGAACGAGCCCTCGGGCAGCCGTATGAGGGTTGCAATGACGGGGCTTACAATGGCGGAATATTTAAGGGACGAAAAAAATCAGGACGTGCTGTTGTTTATAGATAATATCTACCGTTTTGTTCAGGCGGGTAACGAGGTAAGCGCCCTGCTCGGCAGACTGCCGAGCGCGGTTGGCTATCAGCCTACCTTAGCGCAGGAATTGGGCGAGGTTGAGGAGCGCATAGCCTCGACCGATAAGGGATCTATTACCTCTGTTCAGGCGGTTTACGTTCCGGCGGACGACCTTACCGACCCCGCGCCCGCCACAATATTCACCCACCTTGACGCCACTACCGTTTTATCAAGAAGCATTGCAGAGCAGGGCATTTACCCCGCGGTTGACCCGCTTGAGTCAACAAGCCGCGCACTTGAGCCCGAAACGGTGGGCGAAAAGCATTACAGCGTAGCCCGCAGGGTTCAGGAGTGCCTGCAAAGATATGACGATTTAAAGGATATAATCGCTATTTTGGGTATGGAGGAGTTATCCGCCGAGGATAGGCTTACCGTTTACCGCGCGAGAAAAATTCAAAACTTCCTGTCGCAGCCTATGAGCGTTGCAAAGGCGTATACAGGCGCAGAGGGTCGCTTTGTGCCGCTTGACGAGACGATTGAGGGCTTCCGCCAGATAGTTGACGGCGAGGTTGACGATTTGCCCGAGCTTGCCTTCTTTATGGTGGGCAATATTGAAGAGGCAAAGGAAAAAGCTAAAACGCTTTAAGCAAAGCCAACAAGTTCGAATCCGCCTTAAATGGCGGAATTTCGGTACTTTTAGGCTTGTCGTCATTGCAAGGCGTTAGCCTTGCCGCTTCCTCCGCGCCCAAAATCCCTCGAAATTACGCCTATTTCAGGTCGTAGAATTTTGAAACGGGCGATTTTTTGGATTGCGCGGCGCAAAACGCAGCCAAACCTAACGGTTTGGTGAGTATTTTAACAATGCAAGGCAGAAAATCAACCCTTCAAAATCGGGTTCGGATTTGTCGGTTTTGCTTAAGGTTGTATTTGTATTATGGACGGATTTTTACTTGAAATAATAACCCCCGAAAAGCAGTTTTTTAAGGGCGAGGCGGAGCAGATAATCTGCGAGACCGAAAGTGGAAAGCTGGGAATTTTAAAGGGACACCAAACAATGGTTTCAGCCCTTGAAATCGGTGAAATACAGATAAAAACAAACGGCGAATGGAAAAGCGCCTTTATTTCCGAGGGCTTTATGGAGGTAAGGCGCGACGAGGTGGTAATATTCTCGCAGTGCTGCCAGTGGCCCGATGAAATTGACGGCGCGCGGGCAGAGGAATCGCGCATACGCGCGCTTGACAGAATACACCTTGCCGAAAATATTAAGGAGCACCGCCATAACGAAATATCCTTAGCGCGGGCTATGGCAAGGCTAAAGGTTAAAAACAATTACAAGCCTTAAAGAAAAGCCCTAATCCGCTATTGTCAGCGGAAAATAAAAAAATGCGGCGTTGCCGCCGTAATAATAAACCAAACCCCCGCAGCGGAGTTACAGGCTACCGCTGCGGGGGCAAATATTACAAATATAAAATGCCAGCTGAACAATTCAAAAGAACCTTAACCAAGCATGAACGTATAAACAATAGAGATCTACAGCAGCAAGGTAT
>URPQ01000006.1 GCA_900549755.1 uncultured Oscillospiraceae bacterium | reverse complement strand
TGCCGGCGGGTATGCCGCCTTTACGCTTATAGGCTCGGGCGCAGCTTACATAGAGCTTGCAATAACCGAACTTATTGTAAACGCTCGGTATTTGCTTATGTCATGCGCGTTAAGTCAAAAAATAGCGCCCGAAACCCCGCTTTTCCACCGTATGCTCATGGCGTTTGATGTCACCGATGAAATTTTCGGTATTTCCGTATCTGTTACGGGCACGCTCAATCCGTTTTACAATTACGGCGCTATGTCGGTTGCTATTCCCGGGTGGGCTTTCGGCACGCTTTTCGGGGTTATAATGGGCAACGTACTGCCCGCTAGACTTGTAAGCGCTTTAAGCGTGGGGCTTTACGGTATGTTTTTGGCAATAATAATACCGCCCGCCAGAAAAAACAAAATAATAGCGGCTTTGGTTATTATTTCAATGGCGGCAAGCCTTGCTTTTTCAAAAATTTCGCTTTTGGCGAACGTTTCCGACGGAATGAAAATTATTATTCTGACGGTGGTAATTTCTCTGCTTGCGGCGGTGCTTTTCCCTGTAAAGGACGAGGAGGAAACCGCAAATGCAGCATAATATTTATATATACATAGCGGTAATGACCGCCGTAACATATCTTATAAGAGTCTTACCGCTGACCCTCATAAGGAAAAAAATAACCAACGTAACTCTGCGCTCTTTTCTATACTATGTGCCGTATGTAACCCTTGCAATAATGACCTTTCCCGCAATAATAAACGCCACGGGCAGTATATGGTCGGGGCTTGCGGCGCTTGTAATCGGCGTTTTGCTCTCATACTTCGGCATAAGTCTTTTCGGCGTTGCCGTTTGCTCATGTGCTGCGGTGTTTATTATTGAGCTTATAATACTTTGAATGGGTGATAAAATGACAGAAATTTATTTGGTACGGCACTGCGAGGCAATGGGCAACGTGAAAAGACTTTTTCAGGGCTCAACCGACCTTGATATAAGCGAGACGGGAGAAAAGCAGCTTGAATATTTAAAGCGGCGTTTTGCGAACATCCCGCTTGACAAAGTGTATACAAGCCCGCTTATACGCGCTTATAAAACCGCGCTTGCCGTTATAGGAGATAAAGGGCTTACCCCCATTAAATGCGACGGCTTGCGTGAAATGGGCGGTGGGATAGTTGAAGGCAAGCCATTCACTGAGGCTTTCGGCGAAAACCCCGAGCTTGCGGAAATCTGGGATAAGCACCCGCAGGACTTCGCGCCCGAGGGCGGCGAGCCTATGCGTGACGCCTACAGCCGCATATGGAACGCCGTAAAGGAAATAGCTGCCGCAAATGAGGGAAAAACCGTAGCCTGCACTACCCACGGCGGGGTTATGCGCTGCCTGCTTTGCCGATTGCTTTACGGCGATATTTCTCACCTTGCCGAAATGGGCTGGAGCGATAATACCGCTGTAACGCTTTTAAGATTCGGCGGCGAAGAAATGCCCGAAGTGGTTTTTTATAACGACGCCTCTCACCTTCCGCCCGAGCTTATGCCCAAGCGCAGCAGGCTCTCCTCTTTTATAGGTGACGAAAAATGATAATAATGTCGGTAGATTTGGGAAAAGCGAGAACGGGCATAGCTGTATCAGACCCGTGCGAAAGCTTTGCTTTCCCGAAAACGGTAATAACCGAATATAACGAAACGCGCCTTGCCGAAAAGGTAGGCGCGCTGGCTAAGGAATACGGGGCGGAGCTTATAGTGGTAGGCTACCCCAAAAATATGGATGGCTCTGCCGGCAGCCGAGCCGCCGAATGTGCCGCAACCGCCGAGCTTATTAAAAACAGCTGCGGAATAGACACAGTGCTGTGGGATGAACGCTGCACCACCGTTTCAGCGCACACGGCGCTCAATTACACCGACACACGCGGCAAAAAGCGCAAGGCGGTGGTTGATGCGGTAGCGGCGGTAATAATTTTGGAAGATTACCTGCGCTTTCGCAAAAATCAGTTGTGATAAAGCTTTTTGGTCTGATATTTCGGCTCGCAGGTTATATTTATTCCTAATTTCCTGAAAACCTGCTCGTCCACACGGGAAAGAATAACGCTTGAATGAGCCTCAAGCCCCGCAAGACTTTTAACCTGACCGAGCGCCTTTTTTGCAACGTCGCTTGTAACCGCGCACATTGAAAGGGCTATAAGCACCTCGTCGGTGTGCAGGCGCGGGTTGTGGTTGCCCATAATTTCGGTTTTAAGGCGCTGAATAGGCTCAATTATGGTTGAAGAAATAAGGTCAATATCGTCGGGTATACCCGCCAGTATTTTAAGGCTGTTAAGCAGCATTGCCGAGGCAGGTCCCAAAAGGCTTGAGGTTTTACCCGTAACAATCTGACCGTCTGATAATTGAAGTGCAACCGCCGGGGAAGAAGTTTCCTCGGCTTTTTTCAGCGCTGCGGCAACCACGGGGCGGTCTTCTACCGTCACGCCCACCTGCTTCATTAAAAGCTCTATTTTCGGCGCGTCGTTCTGGTCGCTCAGTCCCTGCCGTTCGCTCACAAGCGCCGCATAATAGCGGCGGATAATCTCCTGGCAGGCGGCAGCCTTCACAACCTCATCGTCCACAATTCCGAACCCCGCCATATTAACCCCCATATCGGTCGGGCTTTTATAGGGCGATTCGCCCATTATGCCCTCAAGCATAGCGTTCAGAACCGGGAAAATTTCAATATCCCTGTTGTAGTTAACGGCGGTTTTATTGTACGCCTCTAAGTGGAACGGGTCTATCATATTAACGTCGTTAAGGTCGGCGGTCGCCGCCTCATACGCCACGTTTACGGGGTGTTTAAGCGGAATACTCCAAATGGGGAAGGTCTCAAATTTAGCATAGCCCGCCTTTATGCCGCGCTTGTGCTCATGGTAAAGCTGGGATAAACAGGTAGCCATTTTGCCGCTGCCGGGTCCCGGGGCGGTAACTACCACAAGCTGCCGCTCTGTCTCTATATAATCGTTTTTGCCGAAGCCTTCCTCACTTATAATGTGCGGAATGTCCGATGGGTAGTCGCTTATCGGGTAATGGCGGTATACCCTGACCCCCAACTGCTTTAAGCGGTTTTCAAAGGCGAGCGCCAAGGGCTGACCCGTAAACCGAGTTATAACAACGCTGCCCACATAAAGTCCAATGCCGCGAAACGCGTCAATAAGGCGCAGGGTATCAAGGTCGTAGGTTATACCCAGGTCGCCGCGGCGCTTGTTTTTCTCAATGGCATCGGCGTTTATTACAATTACTATTTCAGCCTCATCCTTGAGCTTTAAAAGCATTTTCACCTTTGCGTCAGGCTCAAAGCCGGGTAGCACGCGTGCCGCGTGGTAATCATCAAAAAGCTTGCCGCCGAATTCCATATAAAGCTTGCCGCCGAACATAGCAATTCTGTCCCGTATATTCTGTGATTGCAGCTTTATGTACTTCTCATTATCAAACCCGATTTTTTTCATTCCGTTTATCTCCCGTAATTCCTTTTCATTCAAGATCTATTATACAATATCACATTCAAATTAGCAAGCGCTAATTATATAGCCCCAGAACATTCTCTGTTCTGTTTACTACCATATCACGCAGTATTTGCGGCTCTAATACCTTTACCCTGTCGCCGTAGCTTATAACCCACGAAACCAGTGCGTCGGAAAGCGCCGCGCGCACGGTAAAGCAAAAATCCTCGTCCGTCACCTTTTTTATAAAAATATCCTCACCGAAACGGTCGGCTACCTGCTCGGTTATTTTTTTGCTGCATTTCAGCTCAATATCGTATATTTCGCCGCCGTGCATACCAAAAAGCTTTGAGGTGTAATCAGGCGTATCAAAGTAATCGGTGTATTCGCTTACTTCCGAAAAATGCCGCTGCGGCATATCGGTTATTTCTACCTTATACATTCTGTCAAGCCGTAAATGAATTAAATTATCGTACTTTTCGTAATTGCCTATAACATAGTAGTGATCGTCCTGCCAGGTAAGCGCATAGGGGCTTATAAGCATTTCCCTTTTCTGCTTTTCTATAGTTCTGTCGGGCGAGAGCACGCGGTTTACATATTCAAATCGTATTTTCTTTTTCTCTGATACCGCGCGGCTTATTTTATCAATACTGTAAAATATTTCTTCATTAACCGATTTTGCGCAGGAGGAAAAGTAAACGCGGTTTTCCCTTTTCTGCGCCTGATAGCGTGAAACAAATGAATCCAGCTTTTTTACAAGCTCGCGGGTTTTCGCCGCGCTTATAAACCCCGCGGTGCGCACCGCGTCTGCCAGCAGATAAATTTCGGGTTCTTCAAACTCGCGTGAAGCCAAAAACCACCCTCTCGGTGAGCCGGAGCGCACAATGTCGGCGCCGTAATCGGTAAGGGCGGATATATCGGCATAAACCGATTTACGCTCGGCGGCAATACCCTGTGAGTCAAGATATTCGCATATATCAGCGGCGGTAACGGGGTGCTCCTCGTCGCTTTCGCGCTTTAAAAAGTCTAAAATATAAAGTATTTTCAGGCGTTGCCCCTGCTTTTTTGCCATAAAGCGACCCTTTCCTTAAATTCATCATATGTCAGCATATTGTTTAAAACGTCAAGCATTGCAGACGAAGAAAGGCTTTGCGGCAGCTCTGAAAAGCGTAAAAAATCCCGCCGTGCGGCGGCGCTGTCCACTCTGCCCGAGAGCCCCGCCGAGAACATATCGGTTTTGGTTATCTTCCGTTTTTCGGGCGCGTGAGCTGCCAAAACTCCGCTTTTTTCAAGCGCCGCGGCTATAATTTCGGGCGACATTCCCTCAACGCCCAAAAGCCCTTCTTTTGAATATTTTGTCTTTCGACGCTCCTTACCCTTAAGCTCGGGAACATAGACGTTTATAATCTCTGTATCTCCCAAAATTTTTTTAAGGTACGCGCGGATAACCGCTCCCGCGCTGTCGGAATCGGTCATAACAATAACACCCTTTTCCCGCGCCGCCGCCCTTATAAGCGCCGTTTTTTCGGGGTTTTTGAAAATTCCGAAACCGTCAGTCGGAATTATAAGTGCATCAATAACGTTTTCAAGTGTTATTTTATCGTACTTTCCCTCAACAATTACAGGTCGGTCAAGCCTTATCAACGCTTTCACCCTTTGCAATAATGTATATAAGCCGCACAATCAGCTGCTCAAGCACGGTTCTGGGGTCTGCCCCGAAGGATTTTAACTGCCTGTCGGCAGCAAGCAGCGCTTCAAAACTTAAAGACAGCCTTTTGAAATCAAATTTGGAAAGGTTCTGCGCGGCGCGGTCAAGCACAAACTCCCGCCCCTTATAGCCGAACTCCGCCGCAATTTCGGGGTTTTTCAGCCCCTTTTTGCGGCAGACGAAAACACGGTACAAATCAACATAAGCCGACGAGACGGTGTACAGTATAATCATAGGTTCAAGCCGCATAAAGAAAAGCTCGTCAAGTGTTTTAAGCGCCCCGCCCGCGTCCCGCGCAAATATATGCTTTGAAAGATTATAAACCGAAGCCTCCACCGTTTTTACCGACACCAGATCCACATCTTGCCATGTTATGGTGCCGCCGGGCAGGTAAAAGCAGAGCTTATTAAGCTCGTTTTGAAGTGTTGAAATATCCTCCCCCGCCGTTTCCACAAGATATTTCGCCGCGGCAGGCTCAAAGGTGCAACCGCGCTTATGAGCGCCGTCAGTCAGCATTTTAACAAGCTCGGGCACTCTGCGGTGATTTAAGAGCACCGCGCACCCTCCGCCCTTTTCGGTTTTTGCAATCAGCTTTTTAAGCCGCGCGCTCTTTTTTGGGTCGGGAAACAGCGAATCAAACCATATAACAAAAACCGCATCGTCAGTCGGGTTTGTAACAAGAGTTAAAAGCTTTTCAAAGTCACCTGCGCTGCAGTGCTCAATATCATAGTCGCAAAGCACCGCGCACTTTTTATCCGACATTATAGGCAGCTGCTCCAAAAAGTCATACACATCCTGCAAATTACAGTCCGCACCGAAACGGCTGTAATTGAAAATATCGTCCTTATCCGCTACAAGCGCGGTTATTTTATCAACATACATACGCTTTAAAAAGTCGTCCTCGCCCAGTATTATGTAAACCGGCGATAAAACTCCGCTTTTAATCTGACCTTTAAGCGCGTCCTCATATATCACAGCCATTTTAATTTTCTGCCCCTTTCGCTTGCAATCTTACGGTAAATTTCATCAAGTCTCAGCTTATAAAGATGCTTTTTAAAGGCAAGCAGTGCGGCTATTACCGCGGCAACAAGCTCGGCGGCAATAAATAAAAGCCTTGATATATGCGGGAAACAAAGACCCGCAAGCAAGCCCACTGCGGAAATTTGCAGGGCTATGCCGGCTACCGCGTCTATCAGCAAATTGGTGAATACCGAAACGTTTGAAATATAGCCGAAGGTGTAAATTGAAACCGGCAGTGTAAAAAGCGTAGCGGAAAGGGTTACAAATATTGCCGAGGCAAAGGCATATGCCGCTCCCGTTTTTAAAAGCTTTCTTTCCTTGATAAAATCAAGGCACGGCATAGCCACCGAAACAATGCCGAGGGTAGAAAGGAACGAAAGCTGAAAGGAAACGCTGAAAATGGTAAAGGGCGAAATAATAAACAGCAGTGCCGCCGCGCCGCCCAAGGAGTTTTCGGCAGTGTTATCACGCTCAGAGAGAATACTTGCAGCCACAAACAGCGAGCAAAAACCTGCGCGAAGAATTGATTTTGTAAAGCCGCATACTGCCGCCATAAAAAGCACGGTTGCGAACATAACAATCGCTCTTAAATATTTATTGTAGAAATGCTTTTTAATAAAGAACGCGGTAAGCCCCACAATAACCGACAGGTGCATACCCGAAACCACCATAACATGGCTGACACCTGCTTTTTTAATATTCGCATAAAATTCATCAGAAAAGTATGAACGGTCGCCTATGGTAATCGCCGCAACAGTAGCGGCTTCATCATATTCCATATTTGAAAACAGCGTGTTTTTAATATACTTGCGTATGTTCCCTATTATATGGAGAACGGGATCATCGTTTCCGTTTTCTACCTTTATGTTTTTAAGGCTGCCGCGCAGGAATATTCCGTCAGCGTAATACGCTCTTTTTTGTGTGCCGTTTTTAAAAGTTGAAAGAGAAATATTTGCCTCTATGCGGTTGCCATACTCCGGCGCAGTCTCGCCGTAGCAGCTGCAAATTATACGCGTACCCTTTTTAAGGCGCCCGCATTTGCAAACCTCCAGAACCTCGCTTGTGTATGTTCCGTGGTCCTCCGGCTCGCTTACAACCGTAAACTCACCCTTTACGGTGTCGCCGTTAAGCTTCGACAAATCCGCCGCGTTAATAGATGTTAAAAGAATACTGACTGCCGTAACAGCCAGTATGAGAGTAACGATTATTTCAGCGGGACGGCGAAAATAGAGCGCAAGAAAGAATAGTATTATCAGGGCTATTCCGCAGAAAAATACGGCGGATTGCGAGTAAAAGCCCGCAATGCACAGCGCGGCAGAAACAATCGCGCAAAAAAGCATGGGGCGCTTTTTCAAATAATCCGCCATAATATTTCATCTCCTTTTTATAATTCTTTTTGCAGAGTTCAAAATAAAGACAAGATTTTTATCCTTTGTTGCTATAAGACAGAGCGCATATATCGCAAGACCCGCCACTACCTGCAATGCGGTGCAGATTATACCGTCCGTTACATATGAAATCGGGTAAACGGCTACAAACATTATTGCCGAATAGATTAAATATCTTATATTATCCTTTAAATATCCCAAAATATTTATATTCTTACGCACAAAGCAGATTTGAACTATAACAACCGTAAATTCGGCGCAAACGGTTGCTGCGGACGCCCCTATTGCGCTGAATTTCGGTATAAGCAGAAGGTTTAACACAAAGTTTACTGCCGCTCCGCAGATGACCGATACCGTAAACGCAGTCTGCCTTTTCGACGGCAGCAGAAACTGCTTGCCTATTACGGTTGAAAGCCCGATCGCCAATATAATAGGGCAGATCGCCATCATAAGCGGTCCTACCGCCGCATATCCGTCGCCGTAGAACCAAAGCACCAGATTATTTGCGCATGCTGCAAGTCCGAACATCATGGGACAGCCGAGCATAAATACAAATTTGACCGAATTGCCCATCATTTCCTTAACTTCTTCGTCTCTTTGGTTAGCAAAGGCATTTGTCATTGCGGGCAGCATTACAACGCCCAGAGAAGTTATTAACTGCATCAACGCCTTAACAATATTCTGAGAATATGTGTAATACGCCACATTATCGATATTGCTTGAAAGTTTGCCTATCATAGTTTTATCGAGAATCGTATATACCTCAATCGCAATCTGCGGAACAAACAGCGCAAGCATAGGCTTTATATACAAAGCGACTGATTTCAGCTCCGGTCTGGCTTTAACCAGATACTCGGGCAGATATATCCACAGCGAAAGATTGCCGAGCAGCGTTGGAATTGTAAAGCAAAACGCATACTTATAAAGGTCGGCGGGAGATTTCACAAAAATAAAGATCAGAACTATGCCCACAATCTTGAAAATAGTGTTTCTTATCACTATTTTCCCGAAATCCTCCATACCCTGAAAAAACCAGGTTATATCAAACGCCGTGGAAATAAGCTCTGTAACCAGAATCAGAAAAACCGTCTGATAACGCCTGACAGAGAATGCAAATATCAGATAAATTCCGATAGTAATAACTACCGTAAACATTCTGAGTATCACTATTTCGCCAAATATCTTTGAACGTTTTTCCGGATTTTCCTGATAAAAGGCAATTTCCCTTTGCGCAAAAAGCGCGCTGCCGAGCGTTCCGAACAGCACGAAGTACGCCACAACCGAATACGAATAGTTGAAAATCCCTACCGAGGTTGCTTTAAGCGTCCGCGCAAGATACGGCGATGTAATAAGCGGCGTTAATACCAGTAAAATCTGATAAGCCGTATTATAAATATAATTTTTTACAACCTTACCCTTTGACACTTAATTTCCCCGCTGTTCCGTGCAGAATTTATCCTCGCATTTTTTCAGTGCGGTTTTAAGATAATGGCCTTTTTCGAGCTTTCCGGCAATTCTGTTTACATTTTCAAGCATTTTTTTATACTCTTCATCGGTCACTGCGTCTATTTTATCCTTAATGTCATTCAATGAATTTACACAGATACCCACATTTTCCTTTTCTACAAAGCGCGCCATTGCCGCTTCCTTCCAAATCACTACGGGTATACCCGCAACAAGGTAAAGCGATGTTTTATGAGGATTGTTGTATCTGAGATAATTTCCGGTTTCACCGTTGCAGCCGTCGGCGCTGTCGCCGTCCCATATCAGTCCGAACTTACCGTCAATGATTTCGGGTATTTTTTCCGACGGGAAAGAGCCGTTATACTTTATTTGCGTATTTTCCGCGTTCCCGCCGTAATTCGGACCGTAAAGATTGACCGAAAAACCGTTTTCAAGATGACTTAAAAGGTATATATAAGGACACTTATCACGTCTTAAATTTCCGGCAACAATAATGTCCGCTGTATTTTCTCCGGGCTTTTTTTCGGGAATTTCACCATCTGTACGGTAATCGAATATTTCAAGCGGTATCAGCCTGTTTTCATCAATGCCTTTTTCTGAGAAAGCCTTTTTCATAAGCTCGTTATGAACTATAAGCAGATCGGAATTTGATTCCATAAAATCAAATTCATTTTGCGTATTTTTATCCGACCATAAGCTGCCTCTTAAAAATTCCGCATCGTGAATAACCGAAATAATACTGCACTTTTTTATTTTCTTCAACAATTTAAGGCACTGTTCCCTGCCAGCCTGTCGGTTATAGAAAGGATTTTGCAGGAGCACCACGGAATGTCTCCTGATTCTGAAAAAAGCCCCGATCCAATACGGAAGCGGTTTAAAATATTTGAAAGCCCTTTCAAAAACAGACATACCTTTCAAAATATGGCACTTAATAACAACCGGTTCATATCCCGATTGTTCTGCAAAATATGCAACGTCCTCACGCGCTTTACTTCCCGCATGCTGAAATTTTTTTGTCTGCTCTACTATCTGGTATTTATTCATATTGCAACAAGCGTCCTTTTCCGGCTGCGTCAGCCTATCCTATCAACAAAAGCAATTACATCACGTTCAAAATTACTGTTAAGGGTTTTAACCTTTTCAACATAAGGCGCAAAGAGCTTGTTATATTCTTCATACTTTTCAAGCATATTCTTTGCAAGCTCCGCTATTTCCGCATATGGGTGTGTTTCCATATTGAATTTAAAATCCTGCGGGATAAGAATATCTTTATCGTTTTTTGCTGCGCCCCTGTCGGAAGTAATTATATTGCAGCCGCAAAGCGCCGCTTCCTTGACGAGCTTCTCGGGTCCCGGGAAAAAACCGAAATCAAGATAGACCTTTGAAGTTAGCAATGCTTCTCTGACCTGCATAACGGTCATACCCTTTATCGGTATAAATTCAGTATCGGGGCACAGCTTTTTTATTTTCTCAACTACGGCGGGCGCATATTCCTCCGCACCTTTGCCCGGATTATATGCAATTTGATTTTTTTTCGGCGGACGTTCTGAATTTTCAAAATATTCCGCTCTCACCGGACCGTCAAGGTACATCATATCCGATTCCTTAACCCCATGCTCACGCAGATACCCGGCCACATATTCGCAGTTCTGCGTGTGGAGAATTCCGCCCATATCAAATTTAAAATATTTTTTATTCTGCAGCAGATCGCGGATATAGTAAAGAGGAAACGCCGGCCACGGGAACCTGTTTTTCGGGTAAATATATTTGCAGCGTTCCAAAAAAGTATACTTCTCTTCCTTAATGTTCCTTAAATAGTGATAAAGGGAAAGCCACACTATCACTTTATGGACATTTTTAAATTTTCTGAGATAATAGGTGTGTGTTTCGGGCGTGCAAAGTACGGTGTTTTGCGTATCCGGCACATTTTCGATACTTATATAGTTTACGTTGAAATTTTTAAACTTTTCTTCCCGAACAAATTGTTTTTGAAAATAAGCGACATATGCCTTGCAGCAGGTACAGCCGTTGATCTTATCAACAATCTGATGTATCGCCTCGGGTCCTCCGTGCGTTCCGCGCGCACACAAAAAATAAATTTCCTTTGCCACAGCAATAACTCCTCTTACTTTTCAAAAGATGATTTTTCCGGCAGTTTCTTTTCAAAAAGCTCTTGCAAAAAACCTTGTTCCTTTTGAAAATCGTAGCTAATATCATCGTCACTTAAACATACGGTTTTGTATTTACTGTTCAGTATTGCGTCCTGTATTTCATTATCATCTTTGCCTATTGAGAAAAATTTTCCGCGCTCTTTCCCGCTCTGAATGATATTCCCTTTTGCAAACTGCCAATATCTGAAAACCCACTGATTAACATCCTCGTTATTGCGGAATTTATGAGAGCAGGTTTCATCAATCAATTCGTTTTCGGCATTCCATACATCTGTAAGTGTGGATTTTAAAAACGGCTGCGGCAAATGCGGATTATCAAATGCCGAAAAGCCGTTGACCGGCAGCATATATAAATTTTTAAGCGCTGCTTTCGGCGCTTTAAAGGAAAACCAGATATTTTTGTTTTTCTTCACCGTTTCCTTTTTGTTGAAATGCTTGTTTATCACAGCCATATTATTACCGATTATATGGTCGATTCCGCCCTCATTAAATCTGAGGGGCACTTCGGTGACATTATCCACCGGTTTCCCGTTTTTAAAAAAGTCTTCGGGAGAACAGTAACCGGTAAGAAAGACATCGTCATTAAAATAAACGAATTGATCCGACAAATCATTTATGCGGTGCATATTCAGCTCAATTGGGTGCGAACTGAAAACGGGCAGATACTTTCCGGGTATATAATCGCTGTGTTTTACTATATTAAGTTTTGGGTTTCCGGTATTGAGCCAGCCGGGTACATGCCCCCATGTTATAAAATGAATCTTTCTGATCCACGGCGCATATTTTTCAACGCCCCTGAACCAATAGGGCAGAAGACCCCAATCACGGTAACGGTTTACATTATCATCCGTGCCCGTACCGGGTCTGTATTTCCCTTTCTCAGCAAGCCATTCTTCATCGCTTCCGTCCACCCACGGAATTACAATATCAATATTACTTATCATCAGAATAAGTCCTTTCGCTGATTAAAAAAGCCGATAAACGCCCAAGCAGATACCAGAATATAATAGTATTAGGGGAAAAATGGAAAAACATAACCGATGAGAACATTGCCGCCGCTGCCAGAGAAATGGGAATTGATAACATTAAACACACATAATATTTATTTCCCGAGCTTATAAATGCGAAATTTTTGAAAACTACCGCAATAATATATATTACAAATGCGGCAACACTTAAAAACCCTATAATTCCGTTTGAAATTAAAATATTTAAAAGCTCGTTGTCAAGCGTGGTCATATCTCCGAAGTCATTATTTACTATATATGTCTGCGGCATATTGTCTCTGGCATAATCGGTAAATCCGCAGAATGAAAGACCGAAAATAATATTATGCGCTGAATTTTTGTATACCTCAACTCCGCTTTTCCATACATCAAAACGGCGGTTGCTTACATCATCTGAAATATCATACCCGCGATCTATGATATTATCTTTATTATCTTTATTTCCGTCACTTATAATACCTGAAACAAAGTTTACGGTATTATTGGTTATATTTTTAAGCTCTCTGACACTGACAAAGGCCGCAGCGGCAACCCCTATCGCCATAACAAAGGATAACAGCTTCAGAATCAGTTTTTTATCCTTTATCATGTTCAGTACCGCACAAAGCAGGAACGACGCAATACTGACAGACAAAACTACCGCGCCGGTACGCGAATCCGAAAAAACTATGTACATTAAATGAATGAAAATCAGAACACCGAAAACGATTCGCTTCCAAACCTTTTTATAGCTTATAAACGCAAAAATAAGCATTGTTATTGAAACCGCACAGGAAACCGCGCCGTTGTTCGGATTTATAAAGACACCCCACAGGCGTCCCCAGACAAACCCCAGATTGTACTGATAATTTGTGTCCTTCGCGGTATTTGTTATTCCGACACCCATAAACAAAAGTATAAAGCTCGCAATAACCGCCAGCGTTGTATACGAAACAAAGACTACGGAAACAAACCCGATATCAGATTTGCAGCTTTTTGTGCTTTTTTTCTTTTCGCAGGTAAAAAGTATTAAAAAATATATTACCCAATAAACGCAATAGATAATGTTATTTTTAAAGGAATAATTTCTGTTTATTACGGTGGATAATCCGATTGTGGAAAGCACGGCAATTATAATAACGGTCTCGGGCGCCTTGAAATATTCCTTCAGATTCAAAAGCCGGTAAGCCAGAATCACAACCGAAAAAAACATAGCCGCCCACATTATCGGCGTTATTATTCTGTTTCCGTATGTTAAACTGTTAGAACCGAGTATAGCATATATCAAAAAAACAGAAATAAAAATTTTCCGTGCAAAATCCTTTTTCTTTTCATTTAAACATATATTCTGCAATTGAATTCTCTCCTTGATTTTAAACAGTTATATTTTATTTTTCTTCAAAATAACTCCGTAAATTTTTCTCCGCCGAAGACGGATGACTAATATCATATCCCGCTTTTGCAACTTCGCTGCGCATATCTGCCCGCCTGAAGTCCTTATATCCCGTTATAACGTCAACCCAATCGGAAACAGGCTCTTCCAGGCTTAAAAATTTCACATTTCCGGTGATTGCCGTTTCGGGCGATATACAGTCGGACAAAACGCACGGAAGTCCCGAAGCCTGCGCCTCAATCGCAACTATCGGCAGACCCTCATAAAATGACGGGAGAAGAAAAACATCAGCCGCACTTAAAAGGCAGTCAATATCGTTTCGTCTGCCTAAAAAAAGGATATTTCCGTAAACGCCTTTTTCTTTCGCGTAATTATGAACTTCATCGGCAATTTCACCGCTGCCCACGCTTAAAAGCACCGAATTTTCAGCAGCCTTTAAAACTTCCGCGAATATATCAATTAGTCCGAACGGATTTTTTTGCGGTGATAATCTTCCGACATGACAAATGACAAATTTATTTTCTATTCCCAGTTCTTTACGTTTTGCGGCGCGCTTATCTTCAGAAAAGCTATACTTCCCGGCGTCAATCATATTCGGAATAATTTCCGCATGCCTTTTGCCGAACATAAACCCGGCCGCAACCCCCGAGCAGGCGTACCTTTTATCCGTGAAAAGGTTAAGAAAAGGTCTGCACAGCTTATGAAGTCTGATTTTATCGGTATTTCCGTTATGACTGTGCGTTATAACCTTTCGCCGCAAAAGCCATGGAACAACCTCGGTTATTGCCGCGCCGGCGTCAAGAATATTAAAATAAACCTTTTTATATTCGGGATGACTGCGAAGTATCCTATACATCTGACGCAAATGCCCGGGCAGGCTTTTGCTTTTTGCGGGAATATAATAAATTTCTGAACCGTACGATTTTATTTCATCGGCGTATGCTATTGTCGGAAAATCCGTTACAAAATCAAAAACAATTTTTTCCCTGTCCGCCGTTCGCAGCTGATTCATAAGATACATTTCAATTCCGCCGGGATTATCTGTCATTCCGTACACCAAAATATGCTCTGGCAATAATTTTTCACCCCTGTAACAGCATTTCAAAACGAATTATCTTCTTACGGCATAAACGAATTTTCCCAAAAGCAAGGCTATTGTGCCGTTGTGATTGAGAATAGCCCTTTTCAATATCCCGAAAACAAAATTTCCGCTGTCCGAACCGGGCAGCAGCGATGAGTAAAGCGGCATATTGCAGACCTCTTCAAACCATTTTTTTCTGTCTTTCGCATTCATATCCGAAAGCGGATTGTTATTCCGCGCAAGCGCGGAAAGCGTATATCTTAACAAGCGGCCGGCAAGAATATTTCCGGTTTCACGGTCTGAAATTTTATTTTCAATGCAAAATTCATACATTGATTTCACGCGCTTATAGCTCAATTCAAAATAATCCTTTGCAAATCTGTTTGTTATGCTGCCGTTAACTCTTTTAAAATAATGATAACCGGCGCTGTCCAGCGTTGCAAGGCTACCGGCATGCCTTATAAAATCAAGATTAAAGAAATAATCCTCATAAAAAACAGAATCGCAGAATCTGATATTGTTTTCTCTTATTATCGATGCTTTATAAATTGAATTCCACTGATAACCGAAAAGCGTGTCTCTTTCAAGCGCCGTTGCCTGTTTCGCTATCTGTTCCCTGCCTTTATATAATCCGGCGGCAGGAATTATCCGATTAGACGACATATGCTTGCCTGCGGCGTTATAATACTCCTCGGTAACGCCCCACACCACCTCGTCGGTTCCGCCGGCGGTCAGGGCGTATGCGCTTTCATAAAGCCCGGGTTCAATATAATCATCCGCGTCAATAAAGGTTATATATTCCGCCCCGGCATGAGCTATGCCTATATTTCTGGCATTGCCGGCACCGCCGTTTTCTTCCAGAGGTATAACACGCAGACGGCTGTCTTTTTCCGCTGTTTTTTTGAGTATTTCAAGGCTGTTATCCTTTGAGCAGTCGTCAATACATATAAGCTCAAGAGCCGAAAAAGTCTGGTCCAAAACGCTTTTTACGGCGGTTTCGATATATTCGGCGGAGTTGTACACCGGCATAATAACGCTCAGCAACGGTTTTTCCATTTTATCTCCCCGCCTTTAGCTTTGCAAAGGTCTTTGTATTGCCCGATTTTACCTTGGAAATAACCCTGCCCTCCAAATAAGTAAGAGAAGCATTGCTCCATTTTATAGGCAGCAGCATTATTTTCATATACTTTGAATTGGGCCTTGCGGTTTTAACCGCCTTTTTTACGCGGTCGGTTGAAATTATGCGCTTTATTTCCGCCTTTTTCTCCTTTGCGGAAAGCGGGCAGTTACGGTTTGTAATATTTTCAACGCACCCGATTACGCGCTCAATATATCTGCGTGCCAAAAATTCGCGAACCTCGGGGGTATCCACACCCCAATGGGCGAAAAGCTCCTCCATCCAGCCGTTTTCTTCCTCGCGTTTATCGTACATATCGCTGCGGTACTTAGCCGTCTCACTCTCGGCGCGCTTGCGTATAAAGTGGTAGAACTTGTCCGATAAAACGGAAACCCGCTCAACATCGCGCACAACGCTTAAATTAAAGGGGAAATCATCCCAAAACGTTTGCGGGAAATAAAGCTTGTTTTCAAGAATATAGCTTGATAAATAAAGCTTGTTCCACGGGGTGTAAAGCAGGTTTTTATCAAAAAGTGCATACGCGTTTTTGCGGAACTGCTCCTTAGTGTTATAAACCGCGTCGGGGCAGACCTGCTCCTGCGTAAATTTTTCGGTATCGCTGTAATAAGTGTCGATATAGTAGCCCGCAACCACAAGCTGAGAATTGTTTTTCTCTGCTGCGGCAACCATTTTTTCAAGCATATCAGGCTCTGTCCAGTCATCGGAGTCCATAAAGTACATATATTTACCGACAGCCTTATCAATAGCGACATTGCGTGCGCTCGGCGCCCCGCCGTTTTCCTTGTGTATTACCTTTATGCGGGGGTCCTTCGCGGCATATTCGTCGCAAATTTCGCCGCTGCGGTCCTTTGTTCCGTCATCCACACAGAAAAATTCCCAATCGGTGAGGGTCTGCGCCTGAATACTTTCTATTGCCTTGCCCACATAGTCTTCCACGCCGTAAACCGGCATTATAACACTGACTTTAATATCCGCCAATTTTATTTCCTCCGAACACAAATTTAGCTAAATTATACCACTGATTATGATTTTTTTCAAGCCTTAAAGCAAATTGTCCGCAAGAAGTAAGGCTTCTTCAACGGTATCATCCATATCAAAGTACTTATATTGCGCAAGTCTGCCGCCGAAAAGCACGTTTTCCTTTTCGGCAAGAGCAGCATATTTTTTGTAAAGCTCATTGTTTTTCTCGTTATTAACCGGGTAATACGGCTCCATACCCTCTTCCCAATCGGCAGGGTACTCGCGCGTTACAACGGTTTTCGGCTGTGTGCCGAAATTAAAATGCTTGTGCTCTATAACTCGGGTATAAGGCACCTCGCGCTCGGTGTAGTTTACAACCGCCACGCCCTGGTGGTTTTCTTCATCCAGCAGCTCTGTTTCAAATTTAAGGCTGCGGTATTCAAGCTTGCCGAGGCTGTAGGCAAAGTATTCATCTATAGGTCCTGTGTAAATGCACTTATCCGCCATTTGCAGGTAATTCTCACGGTCGGCAAGAAAATCGGTATTAAGCCGAACCTTGACGCCGTCTAGCAGCTTTTCTATAAGTTCTGTATAGCCGCCGCACGGTATGCCCTGGTAGCGGTCGTTAAAATAGTTGTTATCATAGGTGAATCTTACCGGCAAGCGCTTTATTATAAACGCGGGCAGCTCGCTGCAGTCTCTGCCCCACTGCTTTTCGGTGTAACCCTTTATAAGCTTTGTGTAAACATCGCGTCCTACAAGACTTATAGCCTGTTCTTCAAGGTTTTTCGGCTCGCCCTTTATCTCTGCCCTCTGCTTATCAAGCACATCAGCCGCCTCTTTCGGAGTTGATATGCCGAACATTTTTGAAAAGGTATTCATATTAAAGGGCATATTATACATTTCGCCCTTGTAATTTGCAACCGGAGAATTTACAAAGTTATTAAATTCAACCAAGGTTGTCACATAATCCCAAATGCGCTTATTTGAGGTGTGAAAAATATGCGCGCCGTATTTATGCACGTCAATACCCTCAACCTTTTCAGTATATATATTTCCGCCTATATGCCCGCGGCGTTCAAGCACAAGAACCTTTTTTCCTTTTTTAACCGCTTCGTGAGCGAAAACCGCGCCGAACAAGCCGCTGCCGGCAATTATATAATCGTATTTTTTCATATTATTTTTCCTTTCGGGAATTTAAGATATCGTTGTTATTTTACCACCTTTTTTCCAATATTACAAGTAGTATTATTTTGATACGAATATCAACCTGCAAAAAGTGTGGCGGCAGCAATAAAATTTGCCGAAATTCAGTATTTACAAAATCAAATAAAAATGACAGAATGTGAAAAAACAAATAATATATTGAGGTATGGTGATTGTTATGGTATATACAATAACCGATTTCGGCGCAAGGATAAGCGATTTATTACAGACCGAGGCTATTGACGAATGTTTTTCAAACGGCGGTGGCGTGGTTATTATTCCGGCGGGCATTTACCGCACCGGCGGACTGCGCCTGCGCTCGCATGTTACGCTGCATAATCCACTCCGCCCCAAATAACTTCGGTGCTGAAAATTCCGGAGCAATTATAGGAATACAAATGGCAAGCGCCTACGTCGGCTCAACCTTTATTCCGCCGCTGTTCGGGCTTTTGGGCAATTCGGCAGGCTTTGCAATTATGCCGGTTTTCCTGCTTATTTTCTTTATTTTAATGATAATAATGGTGGAATTGACATTCCGTGTTACAAAAAAGTAAATATTATAAAAAACACGCAGCCGGACGGTTATTTCTACTGCACGGCTGCGTGTTTTTAGTTTATGATTGTTTTTTTCTTAGCAGCAGCTTGCCTGCCGATGCCGCCGCGCCTATAAGCATTATAATATACCACATATTCACAATGCCGCCCCACCCGAGACGTGACACACTGCCCGAGAATATGACGTTTGCAAGCGATGCCATGGCATATCCCGCGGCGTCTATCACACCGTTTGCGCTTGAAACCTTACCGCTTCTTGCAAGCCCGGGTATATACGCGCTCCATACAATGCTTGAAGCCGCGGCAGCCGCCATTTTTGCAATAATAAGCATAATAACATTTACTAAAGGCGCAGCCGTAAACCTTACGGCAATAAAAAATACCGCGGATAAAACATACATTACCAGCGCCAGCTTAACACCGTTGCGTATAAGCTTTTCATAAATTACCAGCGTTATAAACGGCGTAAAAAGCGTCGTAAGAGATACAACCGAATATATTGTAGACGCCGCGTCGCCGGAAAATCCCAAATGCTCAGTTGTGTATGTAGGTATCCAAAAGGTTATTGAAGAACCGGCTATTTCCCCTATTGCGCTTATAAACATATAAAAGAAAAAATCCTCAAGCTTAAAAACACTCAGAATACTGTTTAACACCCCTTTTTCCTTTTTGGGGGTGAATTTTATTTCTCCGCGCTTTTCGAGCAGCGATATGACCGTAACCGACGCCACAGTTATAAAAACAGATATTATTCCCGTAACAGTAAACACAGCCCGCCATTCAAAGAATATTGATAAAAGGCTTGCAATCAATGGTCCCGCAAAGCCCGCCATACTGAAAAGCGTGCAAATCATTCTGGCGTGCGTGGCGGCAGTGTTTTCGGATATTACCTTCATAAGCGGTCCGCGCAGCATTGAAAGCCCGAAGCCGATAAGCGCAAACGCCGCGAAATGTATAATTCTATTATCAAAAAGCGGAATTGCAAATGTGCTTATGCTGCTTACTCCAAGCCCCATTATTATCATATATTTCGGGTGAACCATATCGCCTATAAAGCCGTTTATAAGCTGCCCCACAGCATAAAAAATAAAACAGACAGATGAAAGCAAGCCCGTATATTCCTTTGTGAAAAAGGCTTCCTTTATCATTTCCGGTGTTGAAACGCTGAGAATATTTCTTGTAACATAGCTTGCAAGATATGTCGCAATGCACAATGAGCCTATGCGCCACGCGCTTTGAACCTTTTTTTCCATTTTTTACCCCTTTACCGCAACCGTTATGCCGTTTTCTTCATAAAGCGCTTTAAGCTCCTCAGAAAGCCCAGAATCAGTAACAACAGTAAACCTTGTATTCATAGGTGCCAGCCTGTAAAGCGCGGTTTTTTCAAATTTATCGCTGTCCGCCAAAACAAAAACCCGATCGGCGCTTTCCAGCATTTGCCGCTCCACCGTCATAAGAACCTCGCCGCAATCGGTTATTCCGTTTTTCAGCGAGACTGCCGCCGGCGTTATAAACACCTTATCAAAATGCAGCATTTTATAGGTTTCAAGCGCCGTTATTCCGCAAAACGCCTTTTCATCCGGTAAAAATACGCCGCCTACAAGTATTATTTTAAATCCGTTTTTCCCCTGCAAACGCTCAAAAACGTCAATCGAGTGGGTTATCACGGTAAGCTCATTAAAGCGCAGGCGCAGTATATCGGCAAATTCCGCCGCGGTGCTGCCGGTATCTATTGCTATAATGTCGCCGTCCTTAATAAAATCGCAGGCAGCCTCGGAAAGCACACGCTTTCCCTCACGGTTCATACCTATTCTGTCCTCCAGCGAAAGCCTTTCAACGCTGCCCGTGGGAAACACCGCACCGCCGTGCACCCGCACAAGCTTGTTTTCCTCCTCAAGCGCCAAAAAATCCCGCCGTACCGTTTCAACCGAGACATTAAGCTCTTTGCTTATTTGCGCGGTTGTAACAGCGCCGTTTTTCTTCAATAATTCGCATATGTAAGACATTCTTTCATTTGCAAACATTTGCAATCAACTCCAAGCAAATACATAATACTCCACAAAATCGGTAATGTCAACTATTATTTTAAACTTTATTTATTCATAAATTTGTGTTATTATAGATTTAAAGAGGTTGATACAATGAAAAGAACAAAGCTAAAGGACAGAGCCCTGCCGGATTACACCCGGGGCGAAGAAATTTTTAATATGGTAACACACATAGTAGGCGGCGCTTTCGGTATAGCCGCGCTTGCCACCTGCGTTGTAAGGGCGTTTTTACACGGCGGCGCTTATGAGGTTGTAAGCGCCTTTATATATGGCTTTTCAATGATTCTTTTATACACAATGTCAAGCGTATACCACGGCTTAAAGCCCGAAACGGCAAAAAAGGTTATGCAGGTTATAGACCACTGCTCCGTGTTTATACTTATTGCAGGTACATACACGCCCATTGCGCTGTGCTCATTAAGGCGAGCAAGCACCGCCCTTGGTTGGACGGTATTCGGCATAGTGTGGGGCATATCCGCATTGGGTATAACGCTCAATGCAATTGACCTTAAAAAATACAGCGTATTTTCAATAATTTGCTATTTAGCGCTTGGCTGGTGCATTGTTTTCACCGGCAAAACCGCCGTTACCTCGGTAGGCACTACCGGGTTTATGTGGCTACTCGCCGGCGGAATAGCATACACCGTAGGCGCGGTGCTTTACGGAATAGCCGGCAGAAGCGTTCACCGCTATATGCATTCCGTTTTTCATATTTTCGTTGTGGCGGGCAGTATACTGCAATATTTCTGTATTTTGTTTTATGTTCTGTAATACCGTAAAAAGAGCCGACGCACGTGGGTATAATCACGCGCGTCGGCTCTTTTTATAAATATACTATTTCCGCGCCGAGCAACTGCGCCTCGTATTCGGAGTGGGTAACCGCTATAAGCGTTCTGCCGTTTAAGCCTTGCAATATATGCTTTGCGGCTTTTTCGGCGTTTTCTTTATCAAGCCCCGCAAACGGCTCATCAAGTACCAGGCAATCGTATTCAGCTGAAAGCGCGCGGGCTATTGCCACGCGCCGCCGCATACCGCCCGATAGCTCTGACGGATATTTTTCGGCTGACTCCCCTACTCCCATTGCCGAAAGATTATAAAGCGCAGTCTTTTCATCTGCGCCTATCAGCGTTATATTACCGAGTGCGGTTTTAAATGGCAGCAGCCTATCCTCCTGAAAAACGGCGGACATTCGCGCGCCGCCCGTTTCAATACTGCCGCCGCAGGGCTTTTCAAGCCCCAATATCAGCCGCAGAAGGGTGGTTTTACCGCGTCCGCTTTCTGCGAAAATACAAATTCGTTTACCGTTCGGAATTTCGAGCGAAAAATTTTCAAAAACGCATTTATCGGCATAAGAAAAGGAAAGGTTATTTATTTTTATCATTCAAATACCTCCCCGCCAGCCGCTTTATTATAAGCTCTATAAGCAGCGATAACACCGCCACAACCGCCGTAAGTGCAAAAACGCGCGGCGTTTCAAGGTACAGCTTTGCGTCCTGTAACAACCTGCCGATTGAATTTATCGGTCGGCAAATAACCTCTGCCGCAACGCCCGATTTCCAGGCAAAGCCCAGCGCGTTTACCGCCGCCGCCGCAAAAGAGGGCAATATAAGCGGCAGCTTTATTTTAAAAAGTATTTTTATGGGCGACAGACCGAAAACCTTGCCCAGCTCTATATAGCCTTTATCGAGGTTAAGTATTCCGTTTTCCACGTTTGACCATATCATAGGCAGCACCATTAAAAACGAAATGAACACCGATAAATAGGCGCTTTTAATCCACACAAGCGCCAATATTATAAACGAAGCCACGGGAACCGCGCGTATAAGGTGCAAAACAGGCGCGAAAATATCCCTGAAAACGCGAAAACGTGCCGATAATACCGCGCACACCGCGCCGACGATAAGCCCCGATAAATACCCCGCCGTAATTCTGAGCATGCTAAGCAAAACGGCGCGCCAAAATTCGGCTGTTTTTCCAAGCTCTGCCAATGTTAAAAAAACCGCGCGCGGGTAAGGAATAAGCAATTCTTTGCCCACGGCGGCAGCGGCAAGCTGCCATACCGCAAGCCATAAAAGCGCCACGGCAGCCCGCCTTAAAATATTTTTCAACTTACTTTGCTTCATAGTAGAAAGCGTCGTCCGGCAGTGCTCCGCCCACGCTCTTGGGGTTAGCGTCAAAGAGGAACTTTAAATATGCCGAAAGGTCGGTTTTAAGCTCTTTTCCGTCTTCAAATACTATATTGCAGTAAGGCAGAGCCTTTTTGGCTATTGCGGCGGCTGCAACTATACCGTATTTCTCGCAAAGTGTGGCGGCGGTATCGGGGTCGGAATTAACCGATTTAACCGATTCCTCGTATTCCTCCATAAATATTTTAACCGCGTCGGGGTTCTGTTCGGCGTATTCCTTGCGAACAACTATGCAGCCCATAACAAGCTTTGTATCGTTCACCTTATCCCACTCTTTGTTCATATCAAGCGCTATAGTTGAGCCTTGAGCCTTAACGGTAATGGTTGTTGCAACCGGCTGGGGAGCAACCGCGATTATCTTTTCATTCTGCGCAAAGGCGGTAACAAGCTCGGTCGGCTGCGAAACAAAGTTAAGGGTTACGTCTGTGCCTACCTTCAAGCCGTTCTTTTCAAATATATAGTTTATAATGTATTCAGGGTTTGCGCCCTGACCCGTAGCGTATACGGTTTTGCCCTTTAAGGACTTAATGTCGGTTATTTCCTCACCCTTTGTAACCAGACAAAGAACGCCTAAAGTATTAGCCGCAAGCACCTTTATGCCGCCCTCGGTCTTTTTGTAAAGGGTTGATGCTAAGTTAGTAGCTATTGCGGCAATATCCGCCTCGCCGTTTGTAAGCTTAGCTACAATTTCATCATTGCTGCCAACGGTTGAAACCGTGTAGTTAAGTCTGCCGGTTTTATCCTCCGCTTTTTTCATGAGCGGCGCCAGCCCCATACCGGTAGGTCCGTTAAGCGCAAAAACATTGCAGGCGGTATCAAGCTTTTCGGGCGTGGAGCTTACGGGAGCCGCCGAGCTTTGCGGGGTGCTGCTTTCGTTCTTTGTGCCGCAGGCGGCAAATGTAAGCACCATAGCCACAGCCAACAGCATACTGATAATTTTTTTCATTTTTCTGTCACCTTTATCTTATTATTTTCCCTTATTATACTGCCGCGCTTTTCAAGGGCTTCAAGGCTGCGGTAGAGGCTCGCTCTGCCCAGTCCCAGCATTTTTGACAGCTCGGTCATACTTACGGGAATAACAGCGTATCCGTTATCGTCAGCCGAGAGCGTAAGGTATTTTAGCACCGTATTCTCCGCATCGGAACAGGAAATAACGCTGAGCCTTTTATTAAGAAATCTTATTCTGTCAGATAAAAAGGCTATATAGTTTACCGCCGTGACAGGATGCTTTTCAAAAAGCGAAACGAGCGTTTCCTCGGTTATAAAGCATATATCCGAGCTTTCAGCCGCCGAAACGGTGCTGACGTATGCATCAGCCGTGCCGAAAACCGCCGCCGCCCCAAAGCACGAGCCGGCGTAAATACGTTTCATAACCATTTGCTGCGAATTGCTTGTAACCGCCGAAACAGACCCCGATTTTACAAAACCGATGGCGCGGCGAAAGCTTTCGGGCGAATAAACAATTTCACCCTTTTTAAATTTCACCGCTTCGGGCAGAGCCGAAATTATTTCGCGCTTTTCATTCTCTTGCAAACCGTCAAGTAAAAATAAGCCGTCGTATACTGACATTAAGACTCCTAAATTTTTGTCTCATATGAGACAGTTTATTATATTATAGCATAAGAAACGCATAAGTCAAGCAAAATTTATTTTTCAGCGCCGCGTGTTTTAATTATTCAAAAGCTCAAGCACAGAGCATTTAAGCACCTTTGCAATATGCACCAGTTCAATGTCGGTTACAAATCTTTTGCCACATTCTATTCTTTGAACGGCATTTTTGTCTATATCCAGTCCGTCAAGCTGCAATAAATCGGCAAGCTTACGCTGAGAAATGTTCATTTCTTTTCGGAAATCATATACTTTTTTGCCACAAATATTATTTAATCCGTCTGAATTTTTATTTATAAACATATATTTTCTCCTTTTTGACATTTAGTGCTTGTCAATAGAAAAATTATATGCTATAATAAATTAAAATATGACATTCACTGAATGTCATTTGTGGAGGGAATAATATGGAAACAACGGAAAAAACAAAATTTTGCAAGCATTGCGGCGCAAAAATACCCGAAGACGCCGTTCTTTGTACTGCCTGCGGCAGGCAGGTAGAAAAGCTGGAGGGTGAAAATTCCCCCAATATAATTATCAACAATTCAAATTCCTCGCAAAATGTGAATACAAATACCAATGTGGGCGGTTTCGTTGCAGGCAAGCTGCGTAATAAATGGGTGGCGCTGGCACTCTGCATTTTCGGCGGTTTTTTCGGTCTTCATAAATTTTACGAGGGTAAAATCGGAATGGGAATACTTTATTTTTTCACCGGCGGTTTATTTTTAATAGGTGTAATAGTTGATTTTATAGTTCTTCTTACAAAGCCCAATCCGTATATACCGTGATATTAAAGGCGCTGTCCTTTAATATATGCCGGCTTTGCCGGTTTCTTATACAGAACCCCTTATCTGTATAAGAGAATATGCCGAGAGATAAACACTCCCGGCATATTTTTTGTATTTAAGCTATGTCACGTTTTTTCGCTGTATAATCACAAACGCTGCGGCGCATATTAGTGCCGAAAGCAGCGACCCCGCCGCGGTTGCAAGCCCCATAGGATAGAGTGTTTCGGGGAACATTGAAGACATTAAATAAGAGCCGGGAACACGCACAAGCAGTATTGCAATTATATTGTGCATAAACGAAATTCCCGATTTACCGCAGGCGCAGAAATACCCGCTGAACGCAAAGTGTATTCCGGCGAAAAGGCAATCCCACGCGTAGCCGCGCAGGTACCCGCCGCCGAGCCGTATGACTGCCGCGCTATCGGTAAAAAGCGATACCGCCCCGCCCGATAAAAACTGCATAATAACCGCTACCGTGCCGCCGAAGCCCGCGGCAATAAAAATTGCGTAAAGCAGCGTTTTTCTTGCACGTTCGGGCTTTTGCGCCCCGATATTCTGCGCGCCGAGCGCAGAAACGGCTGAAAGCATAGAGGAGGGAACAAGGAACAAAAAGCCGATTATTTTTTCAACAATTCCCACCGCCGCCGCGTCATTAAGCCCGCGGCGGTTTGCTATTACGGTGATTACCATAAAGGCAATTTGAATAAAACCGTCCTGCATGGCAACCGGCACGCCTATTTTAAGAATTTTTCCGGTTATTTGCTTATCGGGCTTTAGGTCCGCTTTTTTAAGCGCAAAGTCAGTTTTGCGCATTTTTACAAAGATAAGCGATATAACAACGCTTACAGCCTGAGATAGCGTTGTGCCGAGCGCCGCTCCCGCTGGGCCCATACCGAGAGCGCCTATAAACAGGTAATCGAGCGCTATATTGGCGGCGCATGCAACCGCTATAAAGTACATGGGGCTTTTGCTGTCCCCCATACCGCGGAAAACGGCGCTTATAATATTATACGCCGTTATAAACGGTATGCCTATAAAGCAAATCGTAAGGTAATCCACCGTGCCCGCAGCAGCGTCTGCGGGGGTTGAAACGGCGGAAACTATGGTGTTTCGCAGAATAAGCAGCAAAAATGTCAGAGTCACGGAAAGCCCCATAAACAGCGTTACGGTGTTACCCGTAAAAAGCGCCGCTTTGCGGCTGTCCTTTCCGCCCACAGCCTGACCGATATTTACCGTGGCGCCCATGGCAAGCCCTACTATCATTACCGTAAGCATGTGCATGACCTGCGAGCCCACGGAAACCGCGGTAGTATCGGCAACGCTGCCGAACTGACCTATTATGAGCAGATCCGCCATTCCGTAAAGGGTTTGCAGGAAAAAAGATAAAAGGTACGGCAGCGAGAAGAACAAAAGGTTCTTCATAACGCTGCCGCTTGTAAGCTCCCGTTTCATACAGAGGCTTAACCCCCGAGGTAAGCTTTTTTAACCGAGTCGCTTTGTGCAAGCTCTGCACCCGTGCCCGAAAGGGTAATTCTGCCCGATTCAAGAACATAGGCGCGGTCGGCTATTCTGAGCGCCATTTCTGCGTTCTGTTCAACCAAAAGAATGGTAGTGCCCGCCTCGTGCAGTTCCTTAATTATATCAAATATCTGCTGAACAAGTATAGGTGCTAAGCCCATTGAGGGTTCGTCGAGCATTAAGAGCTTGGGTTTACTCATAAGCGCCCTGCCCATGGCGAGCATTTGCTGCTCGCCGCCCGAAAGCGTGCCGGCAATCTGGTTTTTGCGGTGCTTAAGGCGCGGAAAACGTTCAAAAACATCCGCTATGCCGTCTTTCACATAGCCCGGCTGTGTATAAGCACCCATTTCAAGGTTTTCAAGCACGGTCATATGCAAAAATATACGTCTGCCCTCGGGAACGTGAGCCAAACCCTTTGATACCAGCTTGTGCGCCTCGGCGTGGGTAATATCCTCGTTCATAAGGGTTATACTGCCGGTTTTTGAGTGCATAAGCCCCGAAATGGTTTTAAGGGTGGTTGACTTGCCCGCGCCGTTTGCGCCTATAAGGGCTACGATTTCATCCTCGTGCACTTCAAGCGAAATGCCTTTAAGCGCGTGAATATTGCCGTAATAAACGTTTATATCATTTACTTTCAGCATTGCCGTCAGCCTCCTTTTTCTTTCCGAGATACGCCTCAATAACCTTGGGGTTAGCCTTAATTTCATCCGGCGTGCCCTTTGCTATTATTTTACCGTGGTCAAGCACGCAAATGCCCTCGCAAATATTCATAACAAGGTTCATATCGTGCTCAATAAGCATTATTGCAATATTAAAGGTATCGCGTATACGGCGGATATTTTCCATAAGCTCCGCCGTTTCTGAGGGGTTCATACCCGCCGCGGGCTCGTCAAGCAAAATAATACTGGGGTTGGTGGCAAGCGCTCTTACAATTTCAAGTCTTCTCTGCGCACCGTAGGGCAGCGAGCCTGCCTCCTCGTTTGCAACATCTGCCATTGAGAAAAAGTCAAGCAGCTCTATTGCGCGCTCATTAGCCGTTTTTTCGGCTTTTTTATAGCCGAGACCGTGGGTGACCGAGGCAAAAAATCCTTCTTTAATGGAGTTATGCAAGCCTACCTTAACATTATCAAGCACCGACATATTGGAAAACAGGCGTATATTTTGGAAAGTACGCGCAATTCCCATTCGGTTTACCTGCGAGGTTGTTTTGCCGGCAGTTGACTTTCCGTCCAAAATAATAGAACCGCGCGAGGGCTGATAAACGTTTGTAAGCAGGTTGAAAACTGTGGTTTTGCCTGCGCCGTTAGGGCCTATAAGACCGGCTATTTCGGTTTTGCCTACGGTAAGTGAAAATTCGTCAACTGCGGTAAGTCCGCCGAAATCAATACCCAAATGGTGAGTTTCAAGCACGGGACGTTTATCAACATCGCGCTCGGGAACAATCGCGCCCGAGGGGTAAGGTACCATTTTATCCATTTGATTTTACCTCCCCGTTTTTATTCTTGCGGAACATTTCGTTTAATTTAATCTTAGTGTTTTCAAAAAATAGCTTTGCTTTTTAGCTGTTTTTAAGCAGCATTACCGCAATAAGCAGTATTGCGTAAATAAGCATACGGTAGTCACCCGCGTTTATGTTGCGCAAAAGCTCGGGCAGCATATAAAGCAGAGCGGTTGCTATAATAGTGCCGAAAATATTGCCCATTCCGCCGAGCACCACGAAAACAAGAATTAAAATTGAAGTGTTAAAGTTGAACTTTTCAGCCGCAATAGCCGAGAAATTCATAGCGTAAAGCACGCCCGCCATACCTGCCAAGGCAGCCGATGTGATAAATGCGGTGAGCTTGTACTTTGTAATGCTTATACCTACCGATTCGGCGGCTATGCGGTTATCCCTTATAGCGGTTATAGCGCGACCCGAACGGCTGTAAATAAGGTTAATTACCACAAACAGGGTGAAAAGAATAAGCACAAAGCCTGCCGTAAAGGTGGCAATTTTGGTTATACCCACCGCGCCCTGCGGGCCGTTGAGAATAATTCTGCCGTTTTTCATACCGAGGCTTGCCGCGTCCTTCATATTAACGTGAAGCCCGCTTTTATCAATACCCACATAAAGGCAGTTTATTATATTCTTTATAATTTCACCGAATGCGAGGGTAACTATTGCAAGGTAGTCGCCCGAAAGCCGCAGAACGGGTATACCGATTAAAAAGCCCATAATTCCCGCGATTATACCGCCCGCAACCATTGCGATAACAAGTCTTACGGGGTCGGACCCGACCTTATCCTGCAGAGCCGCCGTGACTATGGCTCCCGTGAACGCGCCCACGCTCATAAAGCCGGCGTGACCGAGAGACAACTCACCCAAAACGCCGACGGTCAGGTTAAGCGAGATAGCCATAACTATATATGCGCAGATAGGAATTAACTGACCGGAAATGGAGTTGCTTATCATTCCCGCGTTTTGCAGCGGGAAAAGTATTGCAAATAAAGCTATTACAAGACCGTAGGTTTTAATATTTGTTCGGGCATATTTGCTAAGCCCTTTGTATTTTGAAGCGATACTCATATTTCCCACCTCACACCTTTTCCGTTATCTTCTTGCCGAGCAAGCCGGTAGGCTTAACAAGGAGTACTATTATAAGCACCGAGAAAACAATAGCGTCGGACAGCTGGGTGGAAATATACGCCCTGCCGAGAATTTCTATAACGCCCAAAAGTATGCCGCCTATCATAGCGCCGGGAATTGAGCCTATACCGCCGAAAACCGCCGCCGTAAACGCCTTTATACCGGGCATTGAGCCGGTGGTAGGTATCAGCACCGGGTACGCAGAGCAAAGCAGAACGCCCGCTATTGCAGCCAAAGCACTGCCTATTGCAAAGGTCATTGAAATGGTGCGGTTGGTGTTTATGCCCATAAGCAAAGCGGCGTCCTTATCCTCAGATACCGCGCGCATTGCCTTACCCATTTTACCCTTTTTGGTAAAGAAAGTAAGTCCTACCATTATAAGCACGCAGGCGGCAACGGTAACGAGCGATTCGGGCGTGATTATCAGCTTGCCGTCAAACAGTGAAATTGATTTAAACGGCACCACCGAGGTGAATGCGCGGGGAGTGCTGCCCCAGATTATAAGCGCCGCATTCTGTAAAAAGTAGCTCACGCCGATAGCCGTTATAAGCACGGCAAGCGATGTTGCCTTTCTCAAAGGACGGTAAGCAAGGCCCTCAATAAGAATACCCAATACCGTACAAACAGCCATTGAAATAAGTATAGACAGCACCGTGGGGATACCTAAGGTTGTGGAGCATATGTAAGAAACATACGCGCCTACCATAATAACGTCGCCGTGCGCAAAGTTGAGCATTTTCGCAATGCCGTAAACCATCGTGTAACCGAGCGCTATTATGGCGTAAACGCTGCCGAGACTTATTCCGTTTATTAAGTTGGAAATTAAAGTCATTGCTTACACCCCTTTTAAAAATGGGAAAACGGGGTCATATAAGACCCCCTTTCCCCTATTAAACCGAATACGGATTATTTATCCATACCGACGTATGCGCCGTTTTTGATTACCATACCCTTAGGAGACTTGGAAACCTCACCGGTGGTTTTCCATGTCATCCCTGTACCGGTAAGACCGTCAAACTTAAAGGAAGAATCGGTGAACTGTGCGGTCAAAGCCTCGCATATATCGGCCGCCTTATCGCTTACCTTTACACCCTTTGCCTTGCATGCTTCATAGAGTGCGTAAACGCAGTCATAGGTATCGGCAGCGAACTGGTTCGGTGTCTCACCGAATTTTTCTTTGTACTTCTTAACAAAGTTCTGCGTCTTTTCATCGGTTGCGTCAGCCGTGAAAGGAGTTAAAAGCATAACGTTTTCGGCAAGCTTTGTATCAAAGTTTTTAACTGTGAGTATACCGTCCATACCGTCAACACCGAAGAATTTGGGAGTATAGCCCATCTTGTTTGCCTGGGTCAGTATGAGGGATGCCGGAGTATGGTAGATCGGGAGGAAGAGCAGATCCGCACCCTTTGCCTTAGCGTCGTTAAGCTGAGCGGAGAAGTCGCTGTTGGTATCATCCGGGAAGGTGGTAGTGCTTACAATCTCAAGACCTTCTTTTTTAGCCTCGGCCGCGAATTTCTGATAGATACCGGTCGAATAAGCATCACCGTTGTTGTAGATTATCGCAATCTTGGTGCCGAGCTTCTGCTCTTTAATATACTGAGCGGATGCAACGCCCTGGTTCGGGTCGGTAAAGCACATCTGGAATACGTTATCCTTACGCTGAATGGTTACGTTACCGTCGCTGTCGGACTGACCGCCTATAACGTCGGTAGAAGAAGCGGAAGGAGTAAGCTGGAAGATCTTATCGGAATTGGTTTCGGTGGAAACAGCAATGCAGGGCTTTGTGGTAACAGTACCCATAAGGATCTGCATGCCCCAGTCTTTCAGCTTGTTGTAAGCATTGACTGACTTTTCAGCGTCGTTTTCATCGTCTTCAAACTGCAACTCGAACTGAACGTCCTCGCCCTTTGCGTTGATTTCCTCAACCGCAATTTCAGCCGCGTTTTTAACTGCCTGGCCGTAAATAGCCGCCGCACCTGTGATAGGTCCTATACCGCCTATTTTGATCTTGCCGCTTGAAGAGCCTCCGCTGTCTTTAGAGCCGCCGCAGCCGGCCATAGCGGTAAGAACGAGGGCAGCCGACATAGCCGCGCTCATAAATCTTACAAATTTTTTCATTTTAAACAACCTCTTTCAAAGTTTTTTATATTTTACAGCCCGAAAGCTGAAAAACAACAATAATAAAAAATGACCTTGCCTTTTTTGAAAAGCAAAGTCAGCAGGTTTACAAGCCTTTTCAGCTTTTAACAGGCTCATAAAAAGCCGTTTTGCTTTTCATATTTATATGTTTTGAAATTCCAATCGCTCTTATTATAATTAGCTGTAGGAAAATAATGGCGCTAATTACAAAAAGGGACACTGTGTTGACAACAGTGCCCTCGTTAAGACGTATTAAAGAAGCAGACGAAAATTCAGGTGCGGTATTGGCATCTGTTGACTGTTTATATGATTTTGTCATAAATGAAACACGCATTGTCTTTCGTCCTTTCCTTTTGTTGCACCCATTTTATCACAAGCATATAATCTTGTCAAGTACACTTTAGCGATTTAAACTAATTTTCCGCTTTTTAATAAAAATATACGAAATTAAACTCGCATTTTGTAGAATATTGAAAAAAGATTAAAATATGCAAATTTGCTATTGCATAATTATTCATTGTATGCTATACTTTATGCAAAGAAAACAAGTTAATATGCAATCGGAGGAATATATTATGAATAAAAAAGACATTAAAAAGGTAGTTTTGGCGTATTCGGGCGGACTTGATACTTCCATAATCATTCCGTGGTTAAAGGAAAATTACAATAACCCCGAGATTATTGCCGTTTCAGGCAATGTAGGTCAGGCAAGCGAGCTTGAGGGGCTTGAAGAAAAAGCGCTCAAGACCGGCGCCTCCAAAGTATATATAGAAGACCTTACAAAGGAATTTTTGGAAGATTACGTCTTCCCCTGCGTTCAGGCGGACGCGCTTTATGAGGATTATATGTTAGGCACGGCGTTTGCACGCCCCCCTATAGCAAAGCGCATTGCCGAAATTGCAATTGCCGAGGGAGCCGACGCTATTTGCCACGGCTGCACGGGCAAGGGCAACGACCAGGTAAGGTTTGAGCTTGCAATAAAGGCGTTTGCGCCCGATATTACAATAATCGCCCCGTGGCGTGAGTGGGGCATTAAATCAAGGGAAGAGGAAATTGAGTATGCCGAGGCGCATAACGTTCCGCTTAAAATAAGCCGCGAGACCAACTACTCAAAGGATAAAAACATCTGGCATTTATCGCACGAAGGACTTGACCTTGAAGACCCGAAAAACGAGCCGCAGTACAACAAGCCGGGCTTTCTTGAAATGGGCGTATCCCCCGAAATGGCGCCCGATAAGCCGACCTATGTAACGCTCCACTTTGAAAAGGGCATTGCCACAGCGATTGACGGCAAGGAAATGGGTGCTGTGGAGCTGGTTGAAACCCTTAATAAGCTGGGCGGCGAAAACGGTATAGGCTTGCTTGATATTGTGGAAAACAGGCTTGTGGGTATGAAGTGCCGCGGCGTGTATGAGACCCCCGGCGGAGCTATTCTTTACAAGGCGCACAAGGTGCTTGAAACTATCTGCCTTGATAAAGAAACCGTTCATTATAAAGCGCTTGTGGCGCAAAAGCTTGCCGACCTGGTTTACAGCGCGCAGTGGTTCACCCCGCTTACAAAGGCTATACTTTCCTTTGTTAAAACAACGCAGGAAACCGTTACGGGCGACGTTACCCTGAAGCTTTACAAGGGCAATATGATAAACGCGGGCGTTTCTTCGCCGTATTCGCTTTATGACCCCGAAATAGCCACATTCGATGAGGACGACGTTTACAACCAGTCCGACGCTACGGGCTTTATAAACCTCTACGGTCTGCCGACGAGCGTTTACGCAAAAATGAAAGCTAAAAACAATCTCAATTAAATTTTAAAATCCATGCCGCCTGAATTTTCAGACGGCATAATTATAGGAGTGCGGAAAATGGGAAAAATGTGGGCAGGGCGCTTTAAGGGCGCGCTTGACAAGCAAGCGGACGATTTTAATTCTTCGTTTCACTTTGATAACCGTATGTATAAGCAGGATATTTCAGGCTCTGTTATGCACGCGAAAATGCTCGGTGATAAAAAAATAATAACCGAGGAAGAAAAAACCGAAATCATAAAGGGGCTTTCGGGCATTTTAACGGATATAGAGAGCGGCAAGCTCCCGCTTGACAGTGATGCCGAGGATATACATATGTTTATTGAGGAGGAGCTTACCAAAAGAATAGGCGACTCGGGTAAAAGACTTCACACCGCGCGCAGCCGTAACGACCAGGTGGCGCTTGATATAAGAATGTATATGGCAAACGAATGTGAGGAGATAGGTGGACTTATTTTAAAGCTTATCGCCGCAATAACCGACAAGGCAAAGGAAAACGTAAACACAATAATGCCCGGCTACACCCATTTGCAGCGCGCGCAGCCCATAACCTTTGCCCACCACATTTTAACCTACGCCTTTATGTTAAAGCGTGATTTTGAAAGAATTGCCGACGCTGAAAAAAGGATGATTTCCCAGTGCCCCATAGGTTCCTGCGCGCTTGCGGGAACTACATACGATACCGACCGCTATTTTGAAGCTGAGCATTTGGGCTTTACCGATATTTCGCTTAACAGCATAGACGGCGTATCCGACAGGGATTTCTGTCTTGAGCTTTTAAGCGCTTTTTCAATACTTATGATGCACCTTTCGCGCTTTTCTGAGGAAATAATACTCTGGTCTTCGTGGGAATTTAAGTTTATAGAGCTTGACGACAGCTACACCACAGGCTCCAGCATTATGCCGCAAAAGAAAAACCCCGATATGGCAGAGCTGGTACGCGGAAAGACAGGGCGTGTTTACGGCGACCTGATGGGACTTTTAACAACCCTTAAAGGTCTGCCGCTTGCATACAATAAGGATATGCAGGAGGATAAAGAAGCGATTTTTGACGCGGTTGACACCGTAAAACAGTGCCTTAATGTATTCGCACCCATGATAGCCACAATGAAAGTGCTGCCCGAAAATATGTATAAGGCAGCGCAAAAAGGTTTTATTAACGCTACCGATTTAGCCGATTACCTTGTTAAAAAGGGTATGCCGTTCAGAACGGCTTATAAAAAGGTGGGTGAAATTGTGGCGTACTGCATTGAAAATAAGCTGGTGCTTGAAACCGTTCCGATTGAAAAATATAAGGAGCTCGACAGCCTTTTTGACTCAGACCTTTATAATGAAATTTCGCTTGAAACCTGCGTTTCAAAACGTATTTCGGCAGGCAGCACCGGACCGAAATCAGTTAAAACACAAATTGATTTCTTTACTGACTTTTTAAACCAATACCCTGCCGTTTAAGGGTTAAAAATGTTATAAAAAACGATATTAACACCTTTTTTAAAAAATTAAAGCAAAAAATGAATTTTGGGGCTTGACTTTATGCTTTTAATATGGTATAGTAGTTAGGCGCTGAAAAATGCTGGTGTAGCTCAGTTGGTAGAGCAGCTGATTTGTAATCAGCAGGTCGGGGGTTCAAGTCCGTCCACCAGCTCCATTTTTTGTCTAAGGTGGGTTTCAGCCTGAAATTCAATATGGGAGAGTTCCCGAGTGGCCAAAGGGGACAGACTGTAAATCTGCTGCTTTCAGCTTCGATGGTTCGAATCCATCCTCTCCCACCAAAGTCAAATTATCCGAACATTGTCATTAAAGGTGACGCGTTCGGATTTTTGATTTTTATAAGCGACTTAACTTAACATCATAATACAAGGGCAGAGAGTTTTCCCTCTCCGCCCTTGTGTGTTTTATCTGCTCTTTGTTTTTTAATACATTTTTATCGGCAAAAACTTCTTAATACTATTCTTCTAAAAAACCGATTTCGGTCATTATTCCGGATAATTTTTCCATTTGTTCATCATTCCCCGAACATTTTTCAAGCGCTGCAAGAGCCTTGTCCTTTAAGGTTTTCTTATCGGTTAAATCATCATACATTTTTTCATAAAACTTCAGCGCCTGTTGGTTTGTTGCCTCCCTGCACCGAACAATCTCGCCTATGGCTTTTGCTTTTTCCTGACCAGCAATATCGCCGGGGTCGGATTTCGGCATTAGGGCAAGTTGCTCTAACGCACTGTGAATATATTCAGTGTCATTTATTATCTGTTCTATTTTATCAAGAACATATTTGATTGTTAATTTATCATTAGTTTTTGTCGCTTGTGTGTTTGACATATTGTTATCCTCCGATTTCAAATTCGGCGGGCACAACAAGCATATTTTGTTTTCTTCTATAAAATGCGCCCTGCCGTTTTTAACAAGACCCTTCGCCCTTTTAGGGTAGGTCGCTTCGTATTCATTTCCTTTTTCATCTACTACAATAATGTTTTTTTCTATGGGTATCATCCCCTGTGCAAATGATGTAAAGCTGTTTTTTGTTATGGGTGCCGTCCCCGTTTACGGATAAATTATAACATATTGTTTTGATTATGACAATAATCAAATACCAATATTTAAAATCAGATAAAAGATATTGTTAATCGGATAAAGATTTACTGTTGTGCAGTCCGCCGTATTATGTTAAAATAATTTTAGTAAGGTGGGAAAAAGTATGCGGCACATAACGGTAGGCAGGAAATATAACGAAGGTAAGGTTGCAAAAATTGAGTGCGTTAGAAATGACCGACTTCAAAACATTGACATAAAAGACAAATGCTTTTTGCTGATCATTCTGACTGCCGGTAAGTTGGAATTTAAAGTAGAAAACGAGCAGTTTTGCACCGCAGCGCCTGCGTTTATTTGCTTTGACGAAACGCAAAACCCTGTTCTTATTTCAAAACGGAAAGCACAGTATACCTGCATTTACTTTCATCCCGAATTTTTAAATGTTAATATGTCCTTTGAACTGTTGCGAAAAAAAGAGTACGTAGATATTGCCTCAACGCACGATTTGTTTTTGTTAAAGCCGTTTACCGATAAGGCTTATGTTATACCCATAACCGAGGCGCCGTTGGATAAAATCACGCAGGCAGCAGAGTTTATGCAAGAGGAACTTCAAAATCAGCGCGACTGGTACTGGTCCTGCCGAGGGCGCTCGTATTTTATGGAAATTATTATTGCTTTAGAGCGTATGTACGGGCTGATTGGGTATGGTGTAACTCACCAAAAATCGGACAATACGCCTATTGTCAAAAACGCAAAGCTTCGCGACGCTGTGCTGTATATCGAAAGCTGTTTTGACGAAAGTATTACTCTGCCCGATATAGCAAAAGCTGCCGTGATGAATCACACAACGCTTACGGCGCTGATGAAAGAGGAGCTGGGGCTTACTGCAATAGAGTACCTTATGAAATACCGTGTAACCGTTGCCGAAAAACAGCTTGAATTTACAAGCGTGCCGATTAAAGATATCGCGAATATGACAGGCTTTAAGACCGTACAGCATTTCAGCCGTGTTTTTAAAAGTCAAATCGGCGCTACCCCGGCAGAGTTTCGGAAAAACGCCGTGCAAAAACGAAAGGAAGATTTGAATGGAAAATAAAATAGCAGAGCTTGAAAGCAGAATTGAAAAATTAGAAAATATTCTCAAAAGCATCGAAATTTCCGGTGACGGACAAAATATTTCTTTCAATCAAACTCCGCTTTATGCAGTTAAAATATCCGGTGACGGAGCCAACGCAAATTTTATCAACAGTCCTGTCAATTATGCCGTAACCGCCGACAACGACGAACTTGAAGATTTAGAGGATACCGCCGATGAATTAGATTGCCGCATAGAGGATATAAAATGCGCGGCACTGGACGCAAAAGCCATTTTAGACGAAGTGCAGGCGCATTTTGATAAACTCTCAACCGAAATCGAAAGTCTAAAAGCCGAAAGCGAGGAATAGCAATGCGCGCTCCGTTTCAGATTTTAGCCGTTCCCTGCCATTTTATAAAAGGTGAATTGTGCTTTTGCGTGTTTCGTCGCGCAGACTCTGACATTTGGCAATTTATTGCCGGTGGCGGTGAGAATAACGAAAAACCGTCGGACGCCGCCCTGCGCGAAATCAAGGAAGAAACCGGCGTGACAGCCGAAAAGCTCACCGCACTTCAAAGCGTCGCCTTTGTTCCGGCGGAGGTTGTGGCCAAAAATTTGCGCGCACATTGGGACAAAAATATCTTTGTTATACCCGAATACAGCTTTGCGTTTGAGTGCAGCGCCGACCCTACCCTTTCGCGCGAACACAGCGAATATAAGTGGCTGCCGTATAACGATGCACGAAAGCTGCTAAAATGGGATTCCAACAAAGTGGCGATGTATGAAATCATGTGCAGGTTGAGGAACTACGAATGACAGAACAAAACATTTTTGACGACCAAACATTCTTTACGGAATATCAGAAATTGCGCGATAACAGGGCAAATTACAATAATTTGATAGAGCAGCCGGCAATGAAAAAACTAATGCCCGATACAGCAGGCAAATCTGTTTTGGATTTGGGTTGCGGATGCGGTCACAACTGTGTGGATTTTGTCAGAAACGGTGCCGAAAGCGTTTTAGGCATAGATATTTCCGAAAAAATGCTTGCGGTTGCAAATAAAGAAGCAAAGAACGATAAAATCAAATATCTTCAAATGAGTATGTCGGAATTAGATAAATTATCAATGAAATTTGATATTGTATACAGTTCTTTGGCTTTTCATTATATGCCTGATTTTCAAAAGCTTGCAAATGATATTTATAACCTGCTGAATACCGGCGGGTATCTTTTGTTTTCACAGGAGCACCCCATTGTGACCGCTACCTTCGACGGAAAACAACACTATAATAAGGATGAAAACGGTAATTACGCCTCGTTTACATTTTCAAATTACAATCAACCCGGTGAAAGAGATACTTTTTGGTATGTTGACGGAGTAAAGAAATATCATAGAACCTTTTCAAATATTATATCCGCTTTGTGCCGTGTCGGTTTTGTTATTGACACGGTTTGTGAGCCATTGCCAATTGAAAACGCAACCGATTTCATTCCGAATATATTAGAAAAGGAACTTATAAAGCCGACATTTTTAATTGTAAAAGCGAGCAAGTGATAATTTTTATGAGCTATAATATTGAGAAGTTGGATATTAACAATTACCCAAAATGTAATGCTATATGGGATATGCAGGCTGATCCGCTGACTGAAAAATTCCGCAAAGAAATTGAGAGCGGGAACCGTGAAGTTTATATCTGCAAAGAAAACGGAAATTTTATAGGCGAAATAGCTTGCGTTTATGATATGAATGACCCCGATTACACAATTTCCGGGCAAAGAATTTATCTGTCACGACTGATTGTAAAACCGAATTACAGAAACAAAGGCATTGGCGGAATTTTAATTGATTTTATGATTGAAAAACTGAAATGTGACGGTTATAAAGAGATTACTGTCGGCGTTGACAAAGATAATTTTGCAGCCATTCACCTGTACCGTAAAAAAGGTTTTACAAAAGTATTGTTTGACGGTTGCGATGAGCAAGGCGAATATTTTAAACTGCTAAAAAAATTGTAACGGAGTAATGACTATAAGTAATTGGGAGGTAATTTTTTATGAAAGATATTGTTTTAACAGGAGATAGACCTACAGGAGCTCTACACATTGGACATTATGTTGGTTCGCTAAAAAAACGTGTGGAGATTCAAAATAATTATGATAAACCATATATTATGATTGCTGATACTCAGGCACTCACAGACAATGCACATAATCCCGCCAAAGTTCATGACAATGTAATTGAGGTTGCATTAGATTATCTTGCAGTTGGCTTGAAACCGGAGTTAAATACATTTTTTATACAGTCCCTCGTTCCAGAACTGACTGAACTGACCATGCTCTATTTAAACTTTGTTACATTGGCTCGTTTAAAACGAAATCCTACTGTAAAGAATGAAATGCATCAAAAAAAATATGGTAATGAAATACCAGTTGGTTTTTTAACATACCCTGTTAGTCAAGCTGCGGATATTACTGCTTTCCAAGCAAATGTAATTCCGGTAGGAGAAGATCAGCTACCTATGATTGAACAAACGAATGAAATTGTACGTCATATTAACAGACACTTCAATACTGATATACTGAGGGAATGCAAACCATTGTTATCAAAAGTGACTCGTTTACCAGGAATAGATGGACAGGAAAAAATGGGCAAGTCATTAAATAATGCTATATATCTAAAGGATTCATCAGAAATAATAAAAGAAAAGATAATGAATATGTTTACGGATCCTAATCATTTGCGGGTTGAAGATCCGGGGAATGTTGAAGTTAATACGGTATTTAAATATTTGGATGCATTTGATCCTGATTTGCAAGAGTTACAAGAATGGAAGGAACATTATAAAAAAGGCGGATTAGGAGATATGAAAGTTAAGAGAAGATTAAATGATATAATGCAGCAAACATTAGAACCTATTAGGGAAAGAAGACTTATGTTTGAGAAAGATAAAGCAGAAGTATTAAATATGCTGAAAAAGGGCAGTGAATCTGCTAGACCGATTGCTGCAGAAACATTAAATAAATTAAAAGAAGTATTTACCCTTATTTATTAGAATGGAGAAAATTTAATTGCACATAAAAATTCAAAAAGATGTCCGAAATAAGTTTAAAAGTCTGCAAGCCGAACAACCCCCGGGTGCAATGATAGAATACCTATCTTCCATTTTGCAAACGGAAAACGCGGATACTTTCTTCACCGGATTTTGTTATTGGAACATTTCGGACAGCTTTGCCATGCTTAGAAACAGCGATGGTCTTTATAAAAATCACAGTGAATTTGCAAAATTTTTAAGCGAAAAACCTTCAAAATATTTGCTTTGGCTTGCCTGTGACGCAACCCAGCGTTTTACGCTTGAACTCGGCGGGTTCGGAGATTTTTGGTGGAACTGTTATAAAACCGCTATAAGCGAAAATACCGCCATAAAAGCGGTAGAACCAATTACATTTGAATGCCATAATGCGGCTTTGTCGGTAACGCCGATGCTAAAGACATCTACTGAGTATCTACAGTTTGCAAAAAACAATTTCAAAGCATTTTTAAAATCATCGGAAATCTCCGAAAATTACATTTTTTACAAAACGGTTTATGCCGCCCTTTGCCTAAAAGCCTTTGGTCAAGAGGAATTTGATGTATTTGAACTGGGGACACAATTACTTCCGTGGCTGCATTTAGACAGTACACCAAACAATCTTTTGATTGGTGAATGGGAAAGGCTTAACGGTCAGCGTTCAAAACACAATATGGCAACCGTAGCAATCAACAGAATTGTGAATGCTTTCATTGATCGCAATCAAACAAAATCTGCAAAGGAATTGTATAACAGAGCTGTCAATTACGGTATGTCTAATAATTCATATATTGAGAAAAGGATATTAATTTAAGTATGAATAATCGCATTATTGTTGACATCTCAAATTTTATATTTGTTTCCAACAAGCCACAAAAGGTTGATGCCATCTTTCTGCCGGGCGGTTCGCACCCCGAACAACCGGAATATGCGGCAAAGCTGTATAATAAAGGCTTTGCTAAATATGTTATCCCGTCGGGCGGCGTTAGTGTAAAACGGGATAAATGGCCCGGTGTGCGTTCAAAGGCAGAAATATACAACGGTGACTACAAAACCGACTGTGAATTTTTCACCGATGTACTGAAAAAAAACGGCGTGCCGAGAACGGCAATTTTCGGCGAGGACAAGTCGGGTCATACACGAGATAACGCCTTTTTCTCCCGAAAAATTGTGAATGATAACAGTCTTAAAATTAAAACGGCTATTATCGTCTGCAAAGCGTTTCACGCTCGGCGCTGCCTTATGCTTTATCAGTTGGCTTTCCCAGATACTGAATTTATTGTCTGCCCGGTGCATTGCTATAATATCACGAAAAATAACTGGTACACAACCGAACAGGGAATAAACCGTGTGCTCGGTGAACTGTCACGCTGCGGCAATCAGTTTGTCCCCGATATTAAGGAGTATTTGTTATGAACCGACTTTTGATTGTTGACGGAAGCAACCTACTATTTCAAATGTTCTTTGGTATGCCTGCAAGAATAATAAACGAGCAAGGCAAAGCTATACAAGGTACACTTGGTTTTGTCGGTGCGTTGCTAAAAATTATACGAAGAACTGAGCCAACACACATTGTCATATTATTTGATGGCGAACACGAAAACGAACGTTCAGCTCTCGATTCTGAATATAAAGCAAACAGAGTGGATTATAGCGAAACACCGGAGGAAGAAACACCGTTTTCTCAGTTGCCTGATGTATATGCGGCACTCGATTATCTCGGTATAAAGCACACCGAAACTATTGCTTGTGAAACCGATGATTTGATTGCAGGATATGCTTTGACTTATGGGCAAGAAAATGAAATTGTTATTTCATCATTTGATAGCGACTTCTTTCAGCTTATAACAGATAAAGTGTCGGTACTCAGATATCGTGGTGATAAAACCACTATATGTACGCCCAAATACATAAAAGACAAATTTAACATTACACCGTTTCAATATGCTGATTTCAAGTCACTGACGGGTGATACTTCAGATAATATTAAGGGAGCAGACAAAGTCGGTCCGAAAACGGCTGCTTTGTTGCTTAATGAGTGTGGTTCTCTTGAAAACATAATTTCAAACGCAGATGGGATAAAGAAACCATCAATTAAACAATCTATAATTAGGAATGCTGAAAAGATAAGAACGAATTATAAGATTATCAAACTCGATAATTCGGCGCAGTTACCGTTCGCTATGAGCGAGCTTGCATATAAATTTAACGGAATAACCACGAATGAGGTTTTGAAAGGAGTGGGTTTAAAATGAAACTCATTCTTTCGTCTTGCGATTTTCGCAATGAGAAATCAAAGAAAACCATACTTAATAATCTAAGCAAACCGGTTGATCAATGCAAACTGCTGTTTATTCCTAATGAAAAAGCAACATATGAAACCATACATAGTGAAAAGTATTTTTTAAGAATGCAAGAGTTTGGCTTTGCAAGAGATAATATCTCAGTTTTCGACTATTACAATGAACAACAGTTTATCAACCTTGATTTAGACGTCATTTACATAAGCGGCGGAAATACATTTGCAACACTAAAGCGGATAAAAGATTGTGGTTTCGATAAAGAAATCATACGCTATGTGAGATCGGGCGTTCTTTATATCGGCGGCAGTGCGGGCGCGCACATTGCCACGCAAAGCGTTGCACATATCGCGGCGTTTGATCCTATTCCCGATGGTATGACTGATTTTAAAGGACTTGGATTGTTTGACGGTATTATTTTCTGTCACTATACCGAGGAACACAAAGCGCTGTATGATAAGCTTAAATCGGAGGGAAAATACAAGGTATTTGCTTTGCGGGATGAGGATTCATTGGTTGTAGCCTCCACAAACGATGATGTTATCCGGCATTACGATTTAATGATAGACGAAAACAATGACCCCGTGCGCGACCCTGAGCCGCTGTGGCAATCAGTTTGCCTCAGATATTAAGGAGTATTTGTTATGACACATTGCATGAACCTTGAACTATCTGCCTTTTTAAAAATTGCAAATGGGAGCAAAATGATCGAACTGCGACTGAATGATAAAAAGCGGCAAAAAATCAATATCGGCGACCGGATAGAATTTCGTTGCAGTGAGATAAATTCCGTTATTTTCGCGGAGGTTATAAAACTGCATAAATTCTTAGATTTTGAGCAGTTATATAAGGCGTTGCCCTTAGAAAAATGCGGATATTCCAAAAACGATTTAAAGTCAGCGCACTACACGGATATGGAAAAGTATTATATAAAGGAGCAGATCAAAAAATACGGCGTATTGGGAATAGAACTCCAAAAAATCACCGCGATCGTAGATGTAAAAGCAAACCTTTTTGACCCGGAGGTTCTGACACTTCTTAAACCAAGCGTTTATGATCCCACGCCGGAGCGATTAAAATGCAGGACAGAAAAATACTCGGCGGACAAAAATACTTTTGTGTATGCTTGCAAAATTGACGGTGTTTACGCCGGTATTGTTGTTTTGAAAACGGAAAACGACACCGCCGAGATTTTGGATATTGCCGTGAAACTCGAATACCGCAAACACGGAATTGGCAAAAGCCTTATTGATTTTATTTTCACTCAATTTCCGATAGATAATATTACAGCCGAAACCGATGACGAGGCGGTTGGGTTTTACAAAAAGTGTGGATTTGCGGTTACGCCAGTAGGAGAGTTTTGTGATACAAAACGGTACTTTTGCAAATTATCCGCTGTTTCCAAACATTATGACCTACTTATCAAAGAAAACAACGATCCCGTGCGCGACCCGGAGCCGCTGCTGGAATATATGGACAAATGGGACGGGCGACAGTTTATTGATTCGTTGCAGTTGACAAAAGAAAAATCCGTGCTTGAAATCGGTGTGGGAACAGGGCGGCTCGCAGTTCGTGTGGCGCCCGAATGTCGCGAATTTTGCGGTATTGATCTTTCGCCGAAAACCGTAAAACGGGCAAAGGAAAACCTGAAAGAACAGACGAATGTAGCGCTTATTTGCGGCGATTTTATGAGCTATGAGTTCGGGCGCAAATTCGATGTGATTTATTCGTCACTCACCTTTATGCACATACGGGATAAGCAAGCAGCAATTAATAAAGTAAGGTCGTTGTTAAATATCGGCGGTCGGTTCGTGCTTTCCATAGATAAAAATCAAAGCGATACCATAGATTACGGCACACGAAAAATCAAAATCTATCCTGATAATAAAGAAGATATTGTGAAGTATATCACCCAAAGCGGAATGAATTTAATGAAAGTACTTGAAACAGATTTTGCTTTTGTTTTTATTGCGGAAATGAAACAAAATAATTCTTAATGCCGATGCATATGAAGCACCTTCTACAGCAGCTTTCATACTTGACATTTCGTTGCGTTTGCGCTATACTGATATAAACTGATACTTTATTATATCGGGAGGTCGCTATGGACATTAAAGTCTTTACCGAAATGTTAAGAGATAAGCATTTCCCGGACTATAAAAAACTAAAATATAAATACAATGGGGATTTTGACAGCTTTCTTAAAGCATTAGAGGAATTATATTATAAACTTTTGCCGCTTTATGATTTTGACGGTAACAATATTGTTTTTACAGAAGCCTTTAACGCCGTCAATCAAAATGCGGTAAAGTTGTTATTACAACCGCAGGATACGCATTACGGACTCAAATCCGCCGAGGAGGAAATACTATCCACTTCGGCTATTGAAAGCGTGGATTTCAGCCGTGACAGTGTGCGCAAAATTCTAAAAGGAATGGCGCCTGACGGCGAACAGGAAGATAGAATCTTAGGCATCAAGCATGGGCTTGAATTTATTGCCGATACCTCCAACAAAATAACCGAGGACAATTTATATAGGCTTTATATGATGACTGTTGGAGATTTTCTAACCAATGACGATAAATTGTTAGAGGGCAAATTTTACAGACACGATACGGTTTATGTTGTCAGCGATCATATTGAACATTCAGGGCTTGACGCTCAAAAAGTGCCTGAGTTTATGAAGTCGCTTATCGCATTTGCTAATAATGATGATGACATTAACGATCTAATTAAGGCGGCAATCATTCATTTTTACATTGCCTTTGTACATCCGTATTTTGACGGAAACGGCAGAATTGCACGGCTCGTTCATTTATGGTTTTTAATTCAAAAGGGTTATCAGTCGGCGCTGTTTATTCCGTTTTCAAGCAGGATTGAAAAAAGCCGCAAAGCATACTATGACGCTTACACGGTAATTGAGGAAAACAAGAAACTGAGCGGTAAAATAGATGTAACCCCGTTCATTCTTTACTCCATAAACAATGTTTACAATAAAATGAACGAGGGTTCTGCCGCTATTGAAACCTTAACTGTTTATGACGCTGCCGTTAAAGACGGAAAAATAACCGAAAAAGAAACAAAGCTTTGGAGATTTGTGCTGTCAGCTTATGGTACGGGAGAATTTTCAACAAAGCGGCTCGAAAAAGATTTCGGAGATGCCGCCTACGCAACAATCCGAGGTTTTGTTTTAAAGTTTGAAAAGCTTGGACTTCTTTCCTCTGCAAAATACGGTACGCGAGTTAAATACAAGGTTGTTAAATAAGGCGGTGAGAAAATGACAGGCGTGATATATGCACGGTATTCAAGTGATAATCAGCGTGAAGAGTCCATTGAAGGTCAGTTGCGTGAGTGCAAGGTGTTTGCCGAAAAGAACGGTATTCAAATTATCGACACATACATTGACAGGGCAATGTCGGCTAAAACCGATAACCGCCCAGATTTTCAAAAGATGATCAAAGACAGCGCAAAGCAGCAGTTTGAAACCGTTATTGTATGGAAGCTTGATCGCTTTGCCCGCAATCGCTATGATTCCGCACATTATAAAAGCATTCTAAAAAGAAATAATGTCCGTGTGCTTTCTGCCACCGAAGCTATTTCACAAGGCGCAGAAGGCATCATCCTTGAGTCTGTTTTGGAAGGTATGGCGGAGTATTATTCTGCGGAGTTGGCAGAAAAAGTTATCCGTGGGCAGACCGAAAATGCATTGAGTTGCCGCTTTAACGGCGGAACTGTTCCTGTCGGATATAGCATTGTAAATCAGCACTTTGTTGTTAACAATGATACCGCTCCGTTAGTTCTTTCGGCATACGAAATGTATGATGAAGGAAAGACTATGCAAGAGGTTGCCGACGATTTAAATGTTAAAGGATTGCGGAACACCAGGGGAACAAGGCTGACAATTAACACCGTTTCCAACCTGCTCACCAACAGAAGATATATCGGCGAATATTCATACCGTGATATTCTTGTTCCCGACGGTATCCCTGCTATTGTGCCGAAAGATTTATTTAACCGTGTACAGGAGCGCATTGCCAAAAATAAAAAATCACCGGCGCGGCTCCGCGCAGACGAAGAATATATTTTATCAACAAAGCTGTACTGCGGAAAATGTATGACATTTATGGTCGGTGAAAGCGGAACGGCGAGGAATAAAGAAACCTATCGCTATTACAAATGTCTTTCGGCAAAGCGAAAGCGCGGCTGCGATAAAAAGGCTGTTAAAAAGAAATGGATTGAGGATATTGTCATTGATCAAATTCTCAAATGCATTTGGGATGATAATCTGATTGATGATGTAACCGACCTTGTTATGAAAATGCAAAGGCAGGAAAACATCGCTGTATCTTTACTTAACAAGAGACTTGATGAAGTTAATAAAAGTATTTCCAATATTCTTTCGGCTATCGAGCAAGGTATTATTACGCCGTCCACAAAACAACGCCTTGAAGAATTGGAAGGTCAAAAGAAAGAATTTGAAATCGAAATTGCGAAGGAAAACATTACGAGACCTACGCTTGACCGTGATCAGATTAAATTTTGGTTTCATCGTTTCAGAAAGGCGGATGCATCAAAACCGGAAAATCGCAGAAGGCTTGTTGACAGTTTTGTAAACTCGATAATTCTATATGATGACCGAATAGAGTTTTATTTTAATTTTAAAAAGGGTGCGAAAACACTTTCTTTGACCGACTTGGAAAAAGGTTCGGATATGCTTGACTCTCTCCCACCAAGTGTTACGGTCTAAAAAGATGCCGTACCGTAAAGCCTTGAGAAATCAAGGCTTTACGCATTTTTTACCGCTATATTTCATAGTGAATTTTTATAGATGCCAACGACCCACAAGGTGGATTCGAACCATCGAAATAGATAATCAGGGCGGAATCAGCGATTTTCATTCGCCGATTCTGCCCTTTTTTCGTATCCAAAAACATTAAATATTTATGTCTTCAAGCGGATGCAGTGAGCAATCATTGCATCCGCTTTTTTATTTTTGCTTAATATCTTATGGGGATAAAACACAACGAAAAGGAGTTGATGAAAAATATGATTGTGGTGCAGTTCAGCAATTCAAAACAAAATTCAGGAGGTAAAGAAAGATGAATGATTGGGAACGATTACACAGACAAGCCGAGAGATATAAACAG
>URPQ01000005.1 GCA_900549755.1 uncultured Oscillospiraceae bacterium | reverse complement strand
CGCCGATACTTGCAGCCGGTAGCCTGACTTTAAACCGCAAATCTACCGATAACGAGCAGCCTGTCTTCCTAAGAAAAGCCGCAGCGAGAGCGAGCAAGGCTTTTCTTAGGAAGACAGAAGGCCTGCCGAGTCCCAATGCTATCGGCACATTACAAACAAACGGGAATGTCACACTACCGTTAATTCACTATTGGTATTCTCAAAAAAAATTTTCCCACAAAAACTTGACACGAACTCAATATGAATTTATGCTTGACATATAAAGATAAATGTGTTAATATATCTTCGGAGTTAGCCGTGTCTAACCGAAAGACACGGCTTATTCAAGCTATTGTGGTTAGCAACAGCTAACTGCAAGTTGAAATTATATTAAGTGAGGAAACCGTCGTGTCGGAAAAGATACTGATTGAGCAGTGCTCCCCCACGCTTGCAGCCATTAAAACGGGAAGTATGTTTTTATACCCGTATGCCAGTATAGGCGAAATGCGTGCCGCGGTGCGCAGCTGGAATAAGCGGCTGCGTGAAAAGGGTCTGCGCGTTCTTCCACTGAGATATAACGGGCGAAACGCATTGATATATATTTACCGCCCGTATATGCTTTTAAGGGATTTACAAAACAAAACTGCATATTCTATTCTTAAAAAACAGGGCTACGGTATGCGCACGCCCGAGGGCTGTATAGCGCAGCTCGCAAGGCGCATGAGCACAAATTCCGAGTTCCCGCACGAGGTAGGTCTGTTTCTCGGTTATCCGCCGGATGATGTGAACGGATTTATAGAAAACAAGGGCGGCAAGTGCAAATGTGTGGGCTGCTGGAAGGTTTACACCGACGCGGACAGTGCCGGAAAAACCTTTGCAAAATATAAAAAATGCACCTCGGCGTACAAAGAGCAATTTGCTAAGGGTCAAACTATTGAGCGGCTCACAGTAGCCGATTGATATATATTAAATTGAAAGGATGTACTTATTATGAGTAAAACAGCAGTAGTTTATTGGAGCGGCACAGGCAACACAGAGGCCATGGCAAACGCCGTAGCGGAGGGCGCCAAAGCAGCAGGTGCCGAGGTTACGTTATTTACCGCCGCAGAATTTGAGGCAGGTCTTACCGATTCGTTTGATTCAATTGCCTTCGGTTGCCCCGCAATGGGAGCAGAGGTTTTGGAGGAAGACGAATTCGCACCTATGTTTGAGGCGTGCGAAAGCAAGCTGAAAGGCAAGAAAATTGCACTTTTCGGCTCATACGGCTGGGGCGACGGCGAATGGATGCGTAACTGGGAAGAAACCTGCAAGGCGGACGGCGCTGTTTTAACGTGCGATTCCGTAATATGCAACGATGCACCGGACGATGACGCACTCACCGAATGCAAAAACCTCGGAAAAGCCTTGGCGTAATTCGTTATAGCTTTACTGCCTTGGCAGGTCTGATTTTTTCGACTTTTTCTCCCCCCTACCTTATAAAAAGTTCCTGCCCTTCGCAAACGCGAAGGGCAGGAACTTTTCTTATTATCGGCATTGCTTTAAAGCGACCGTTTTTTATTTATCAATCGCGGTTTCTGAAATTGCGGCGGTCTCTGCCGTGTCCGCCGTCACGTTTGGCGGGGCGGGGCTGCGGTACGTCGTCCGCATCGGGGTCAACCGTTGCGCCGTTTACTTCAACAAGCGCGTCTCTGCGGGAGAGGTTTATTCTGCCCTGGTCGTCAATATCGGTAACCTTAACTATTACCTGGTCGCCTACGGCTACAACATCCTCAACCTTTTCAACACGCTTGGTATCAAGCTTTGAAATGTGAACAAGACCCTCTTTGCCGGGGGCTATTTCAACAAACGCACCGAAGGTCATAAGGCGGGTTACCTTACCGCTGTAAATAGCGCCCACCTCGGGGTCGTTGGCAATAAGCTCAACTATTGAAATTGCCTGCTTAGCCTTTTCAATGTCAAGTCCCGAAACGTAAACGTGACCGTCCTCTTCAATGGTAATGGTGCAGTCGCACTGCTCCTGAATAGACTGAATAACCTTGCCCTGCTTACCTATAACGTCGCCTATCTTATCGGGGCTGATAGCAGTTGTAAGCATTTTAGGAGCATACTTTGAAAGCTCGGTTCGGGGTTCCGGTATACACTTGAGCATTACCTCGTCAAGTATATAATCGCGCGCCTTGTGAGTTTTAGCAAAAGCCTCCTTAATAATTTCGGGGGTAAGACCGTGAACCTTTAAGTCCATCTGAATAGCGGTTATACCCTTGTGAGTTCCCGCTACCTTAAAGTCCATATCGCCGTAGAAATCTTCAAGACCCTGAATATCAACCATGGTCATAAAGTCGCCGTATACGCCCTTATCGCCTGTAATAAGTCCGCAGGAAATACCCGCAACAGGCGCCTTTATCGGAACACCGGCAGCCATAAGTGCCAGGGTAGAGCCGCAAATTGAGCCTTGCGAGGTAGAGCCGTTGGAGGAAAGAACCTCAGACACCACGCGTATAGCGTAGGGGAACTCCTCAACGCTCGGAATAACCGGAACAAGCGCCTTTTCTGCAAGCGCGCCGTGACCTATTTCACGTCTGCCCGGACCACGTGAGGGCTTTGTTTCGCCTACCGAGTATGAGGGGAAATTATAGTGGTGAATATATCTTTTAGATATTTCCTCGTCAAGCCCGTCGAGCTTTTGAGCCTCGCTTATCGGTGCTAAGGTAGCAACCGAAAGCACCTGGGTCTGACCGCGGGTGAACATACCAGAGCCGTGAACGCGGGGTAGCAGATCTATCTGCGCGTTTAATGGGCGAATTTCGTCAATACCTCTGCCGTCAACACGCTTTTTCTCGTTCTTTAGCCAGTCTCTTACAACGTGCTTTTGAACAAGGTACATAATTTCTTCTATTTTGCCCTCGCAGCCCTCGAATTTTTCATCAAACTTTTCGTGAACGGCGTTATATATGGGCAGTAAAGCTGCGTCGCGTACCGTTTTATCGTCGGTATCAAGCGCTTTCTTTACATCCTCAATGCAGAAATCTTCAATTTCCTTAAATATTTCGGGGTCGGGGTCGTTAGACTCAAACTCAAACTTCGGCTTGCCTATTTCGGCTACAATGCCGTTGATAAACTTAACAACCTCTTTGTTAGCTTCGTGACCTGCCATAATGCAGTCGAACATAAGCTCGTCCGATATTTCATTAGCGCCCGCCTCAATCATTGCAACCAAATCCTCAGTTGAGGAAACGGTAAGGTTAAGGTCAGATTTTGCGCGCTGCTCAAGGGTGGGGTTAATAACTATTTCGCCGTCAACCAAGCCTACGTTTACGCTGGAAATAGGGCCGGCCCACGGAATATCCGAAATAGCAATAGCGGCGGAAACGCCTATTGCCGCCGCAACCTCGGGCGAGCAATCGGGGTCAACCGACATAACGGTTGCCACTACCGAGCAATCGTTGCGCATATCCTTCGGGAAAAGCGGACGAATAGGTCTGTCAATGCAGCGGGAGGCAAGTATAGCCTTTTCGGTGGCTCTGCCCTCGCGCCTTGTAAACGAGCCGGGCAATCTGCCCACCGAGTACATTTTTTCCTCATAATCAACCGAAAGCGGGAAGAAATCTACCCCATCGCGCGGCTTTGCGGAAGCCGTAACGGTGCAAAGCACCTTTGTCTCGCCGTAGGTTGCCATAACCGCGGCGTTAGCAAGTTGAGCCATCATACCGGTTTCAAGCTTTAAGGGTCTGCCGGCAAGTGTGGTTTCGTAAACCTTGTAGTTTTCAAACATACTTTTAAAATCTCCATTTCTTTTTTCGGGAGACTTCCGGTTAGCAATAAATCCGACAGCCGATAAGGCTCAGCCGCCCGATTTACCGCTAAAGCACGAAAATCTCCTTAAATATTTACAATAAGGCAGACCGAAGCTTTTATCGGTCTGCCTTTAATGTACGCATTACTTACGGATGCCGAGTTTTTTGATTATAGCACGGTATCTTTCAATATCGTTCTTCTGCAAATAAGCCAACAGGTTTCTTCTGTGACCTACCATTTTAAGAAGACCGCGATAGGAATGGCGATCCTTCGGGTGAACCTTTAAGTGAGCGTTAAGCTCATTGATTCTGGTGGTAAGCAGAGCAATCTGTACCTCCGGAGAACCGGTGTCGCCCTCATGAACGGCATACTCCTGCATGATTTGCTGCTTTAATTCTTTGGTCATTTTTTTCACTCCTTTAACACATATCCGCAAACCGGGCAAAGGGTCAAAAGTGACTCCCCGAAAAGGGGCGGACGCCCAAAGCTCAGTAGACGGTGAGAATATTATATCATACTCTTTTTAAAAAGTAAAGCACAACTTTTCGCTTGCTGTAAAATAAACGCAAAAGCGAATATCGCGTTAGTGACCGGGCGGTATTTTATAAAATTTCAGCTATGCTTGTATTCCCTTTTCTTACATAATTTCAGAGAGCTTGATTTTTATTTTACCGTAATTTTTAAAATCAATTATGCTGTTAATTTCATTCATCATTTTTATTTATTGTTCAGTCATCCTCTAACAGCTTAGACGGCGGTACATTCAATACCTTTGCGATTTTAAATAAGGTTTCTAAAGAAACACCGCAAACTGTACCTGTTCCCTCTACCTGCCCTATAAAGCTTACGCTTTTTCCTATAAGCTCTGCCAGATATTCCTGCGTGTAGCCTGCTTTTCTTCTGTAATACGCAATTTTCAAACCAAGCGTTATATATTTTTCGGGAAAGTCCGTTTTCATTATAATTCCTCTTTTCCTTTGCGTATATAATTATTTTACCGAAAAAGAGAAAAGATTATTATTACATACAATTGCAGATTTATTTACTTTGAGTGAAATATAGTGTATAATGATTTAATAATCAATATTTTAAGGTGAGAATTATGACTAAAGAAAACACTTGCTGCTTTATAGGTCACAGAAAAACCGAAGAAACAGAAAATTTAAAGCTACAATTAAAGGCTGTTATTGAAAATCTTATTACGGCGGAAAATGTTGACACCTTTCTTTTCGGCAGTAAAAGTCAATTTAACAGCATTTGCTATGAGCTTGTTACCGAAATAAAAGAAAAATTCCCGCACATAAAGCGGGTTTATGTGCGGGCGGAGTATCCGTATATAGATAATTATTACACCGAATATCTTTTGGAAAAATACGAGTATACATATTATCCCGAAATGGCGCTTAATTCGGGTAAAGCGGTGTATATAGAGCGAAATTGCGAAATGATAGATAAAAGCAAATTCTGCGTGATTTATTTTGATAAGCGCATTTTTCCCAAAACGCTCAAAAGCGGCACCGAAATCGCTTATAATTACTCTGTAAAACGAAAAAAGGTTATTATAAGGCTGCCGTTTGGTAATAATTGCCCTTAATTGCGAAAAGCACCCCCGCCGCTATCACAAAAGATAACAACAGGGGTGCAATTTTTTTACAATTCCGAATTACACATTCCGAATTCCGAATTATAAATTATTCTTTTTCTTCAGTCAGCAGGTCGGTCATACTTTTAACGCTTATGCCGAGGGTGGACATATTGTGCAGCAGCGCAGAGGTTGTTGGTTGAATTGCGCCCGTAACGCCGCAGACTATAAGCAGGAAATTAAACCCGACAATAAAGCGGTAGTTTTTATTTATGCGGGACATAAGCGCCACAGAAATTTCGCGCAGCTTTAAAAGCTTGAACAAATCGCTTGAAGAAACGGTTATATCCGAAATTTCCTTAGCGATTGCGGCGCCTGTATTTATGGCTATGCCCACATCCGCCTCTGAAAGCGCGGGTGTATCGTTTACGCCGTCGCCTATCATAATAACGGTGTGCCCCGCCGCCTTTTCGCGGCGAATAAACTCCGCCTTATCCTCGGGCAGAACCTCGGCGTGGTATTCATTCACACCCACGGCGCGCGCCACCGCAGCGGCGGTTTTTTCGTTATCACCCGTCATCATTACAACCTTGTTAATGCCCGCCTTATGCAGCGCCGTAACAACGGCGGCAGCCTCGGGGCGCAGCGGGTCGGCAATGCATATAACCGCCCTTAAAACCCCCGAAACGGCAAGATAAAGGTGCGAGTATTCATCTGAAATACCGTCGAATTTATCTCTTTCGTCCTCGGGTACTGTGCAGCCCTCATCCTCAAACACGAAGTGATAGCTGCCTATAACTACCTTTCTGCCCTCAACCGTGCTTGAAATGCCGTGAGCCACCACATATTCAACGTTTGAGTGGTATTCCTCATGGTTAAGCCCGCGCCGTGCCGCTTCTTCTACAACGGCGTTTGCCAGCGAGTGCGGGTAATGCTCCTCAAGGCAGGCGGCAAGCCGCAGCATATCGTTTTCATTCCGTCCGCCGAAAGTCACGATTTTTGCCACGCGCGGGGTTGCAAAGGTGAGCGTGCCTGTTTTATCAAAAACAATTGTATCAGCCTTTGCTACCGCCTCTAAAAATCTGCCGCCCTTTACCGAAACGTTATATTTGTTGCTTTCGCGCATAGCTGATATTACGGCAATAGGCATTGAAAGCTTTAACGCGCAAGAAAAATCCACCATAAGCACCGAAAGCGCCTTTACGGAATTGCGCGTTAATAAATATGTAAGCGCCGTTCCGCCGAGGGTGTAGGGCACAAGCCTGTCGGCTAAGTGCGAAGCCTTATCTTCAGCGGTGGATTTAAGCTTTTCCGACTCCTCAATCATATGAACAATGCGGTCATAGCGCCCGCCGCCCATGGTTTTTTCAACCGAGATTACGCACTCGCCCTCTTCCACAACCGTTCCGGCATATGCGTAGCTGCCCGCGCTTTTCTTAACGGGCAAAGATTCGCCGGTCATAGAAGCCTGGTTTACCATAGCGTTGCCCGAGACCACCTTGCCGTCAAGCGGTATAAGGTTGCCCGTGCGCACTATTATTTTATCCCCCGCCGAAACATTGTTAATAGGTATAAGTATTTCCTGCTCGTCGGTTTTAAGCCAAACCTTGTCTACGTTAAGCGACATAGCACCCGCGAGGTCGGAAACGGACTTTTTATGAGTCCATTCTTCAAGCAGCTCACCCAACCGCAGCATAAACATAACGGACGAGGCGGTATCAAAATCACGCCGCAAAAGCGATACGGTAACTGCCGTGGCGTCAAGCACCGATACGGAAAGCCTGCCCTTTATAAGCGCCTTTAAGCCTGCCTTTATATAGTGCAGCGAGTGACAAACTGCTATTGCCGAGCGCAGCGGCAGCGGCAAAAACAGCTTTAAAGAAAAGCGCCTTAAAACCGCCGAAACCAGCTTATCCTCAAATTCGCGGTTGAGTGCCCGCGCAGTGTGCTCGGGTATAGTAACCTCGGTTTCGGCTTTTGCGGGCGAAAATGCGGCAAAAGCCTTTATAACATCTGCCCGCGCGCCGTTGTAGGTAACGGCAGCGTCACAGGTGCGGTCGTAAACCTTAACATCGGTAACACCTGCAACCCCGCGCAGATAATACTCAAGAACATCAGCAGAATGAAGCGTCATTCTGTTTATACATAAATGCACGCGCAGTCTGCCCTGCGATTCGTGCAATACCAAGCATTTCATAAAACTGCATCTCCGAAAAATTAATGCAAATAAAAATCACGCTCCCTCCGTGGAGGGAGCTGAGTGTATACGAAACCGAATGAGAGAAAATTACTCTCAGCTAAAGTTTATTCTTCGGGTTCTTCCGCGGCGGTATCTTCAATAACCTCCGCCTCTGCCTCGGCGGCACGCTTTTCGTTGAGCGCCTTTGCATCGGCAAGAATATCCCCCGCATTTTCCTTTACGGCGGTAACAACCGTCATAACGTCCTCTTTAGCGCGCAGCGCTGCAGCGGTGGTATATGTATAGGCTTTTTTAGCCTCTTTGCTACTCAGAATTTTAAGGCCGGCCGTTCCGAAAAGAAGTCCTCCGGCAAATAATCCGAGCTTACCCCATGCACATTTCATTTTAAACAACCTCCTTTTTTTCTTTTTCGGCTTTATTATAGCATTATTCTACAAAAAAATCAATCCCGCAGAATTGATTTAACAAAAAGTTAAAAATCTGCTGGAAAATTTTAATGCTCAAAAAATCTTGTAAGAAAATCGCGTGTTTTGGCATTTGTCGGGTTTTCAAATATATCCGCGGGTGTGCCCTCTTCGCAGATAACCCCGTCCGCCATAAATACCACGTGTGATGAAACATCTCTTGCAAACGCCATTTCGTGGGTAACAACTATCATTGTAAGCCCCTCTGCCGCCAGCGTTCGCATAACGCTCAAAACCTCGCCCACCATTTGTGGGTCAAGCGCGCTTGTGGGCTCATCGAACAAAAGCACCTCGGGGTTCATAGCCAGTGCGCGCGCTATTGCTACGCGCTGCTTTTGCCCGCCCGAAAGCTGCGAGGGCTTTGCGTTGATATAAGGCGCCATTCCTACCTTTTCAAGGTATTTCATAGCCGTTTCCTTAGCCTCTGCCCTTGATTTGCCGAGCACCTTTGTCTGCCCTATCATACAGTTTTTAAGCACGGTCATATTATTGAAAAGGTTAAAGGACTGGAAAACCATTCCCACATGCGAGCGGTAGGCGCTGGCGCCGCCCTTTATTTTATCAATATTGGCGCCGTGGTAAAGTATTTCGCCTGAACTCGGCGTTTCAAGCAGGTTTATGCAGCGCAAAAGGGTGGACTTACCCGAGCCCGACGCGCCTATAATGCTTGTAACGTCACCTGCGTTTACCGAGAAATCAATATCCCGCAGCACTTCGTGCTTGCCGAAAGTCTTTGAAAGGTGCTTTACCTGTAAAATCGGTTCTGCCATTATTTACCGCTCCTTTCCGACTTTTTAACATATGAATATGTGCCGCTTGTGAGCGCGAGCGTGTCTTTTGTGGCAACGTCGAAGTTCGCGGGTCCATCCATTTTCTTTTCCCAAAGCCTTAAAATAAGCGAGCAGATGACCGTCATAATAAGGTAAATGGTGAGAGTTATGACTGCCGACGGGAAGTAGATGTACTTAGCGCCGACAATCGCCTTGTGCGCCGCGAACAACTCGGCATAGCCTATAACGAACATAACCGAGGTATCCTTAATATTTATAATAAGGTTATTGCCTATTTGCGGGATTATGTTGCGAATCGTCTGCGGCAGAATAACGTAAAGCATGGTTTTAAAGTGGTTCATACCTATTGACTTTGCGCCCTCGGTCTGCCCTATATCTATCGACATTATACCGCCGCGCACCGTTTCCGCCATATAAGCTCCCGTGTTAATCGAAACTACCAAATACGCCGCAAGGGTTACTTCAAGGTTTACCGCGCCGTCGGTAAAATACGGTATTGCGTAGAAAATGAAGATTGCCTGAATTATCATAGGCGTTCCTCTGAACACCTCAACATAAATACGAACTATCGCCTTTACGATTCCCAAGAGTATGCGCTTTACAATATTATCGTTCTTTGTGCACGGAATAGTTTGCACTATTCCGCACGCAAGACCAATTATACAGCCTATGGCCGTTGCAACGACCGCAAGCTCTATTGTTTTAAGCGCTCCCACCAGATATTGTGATGAGCTGTCACCCCAGCATTTAACTATATCGCTCCAAAGCTGAGCAAATTTATCCATATTCCGTCACCCGAATTACTTCTCGGCAAGGGGCTGAATCTTGGTAGCCTCTGCCATAATTGAATTAAAGTCGTCGGCGGTCATATCCTTTAAAACCGCGTTTATTTTGTCCTTAAGCTCCGAGTTGCCCTTCTTAACGGCTATACCGATGTTAATGTCGCCCTCGTCAACCTTGAAAGCATTATCCTCAAGATCAAGTATTTTAAGGTCACTGTAAGCGAGCAGTGCGCCCTGCGCGGTGGGCATATCGGTGCAAATAAAGTCAACTGCGCCTGTTTCAAGCGCCATAAGCATTGAGGGGGCGGTTTCCTGCGCGGTCTGAATTTGAGCGCCCTTTATCTGCGGCAGGCAGGTGGTGTACCAAATAGTTCCCATTTGAGAAGTGCACTTGCCGCCCGAAAGGTCGGAAAGCTTGGTAGCATTTGCAAACTCGCTGTTCTTCTTCGCCATGCAAACAATGCTGGCATAAATGTAGGGGCCTGCAAAATCAACCTGCTGCATACGGTCTTCCGTCATTGACTGACCCGCTATTGTAGCGTCAACCTTGCCTGTTTGAACGGCGGGAACAAGTGAGTCCCAGTCAAGGCGTACAACTTCAAGCTTCCAGTTATTCGCCTCGCAAATCTTTTTCGCCATCATAATATCGTAGCCGTTTGCGTAGTCGTTTGAGTCCTTAATTTTAACCGCGCCGTTTGAGTCATCGCTCTGGGTCCAGTTATAGGGTGCATACGCGCACTCCATAGCAACGGTAAGCACGCCGTCCTCTACGCCTGACTTTGCCGCAGTCTGCTTTTTGCCGCCGCAGCCCGCAAAGAGGGTTGCCACAAGGGCAACGGATAAAATTGCCGATAAAATTCTTGCTGTTCTGTTCATTTTTGAACACTCCCAAAAAAATATTAAAAAATAAGCCTGCGACCCGAAAGGTATCACAGGCTTTGCTGATATTCAAAAATAAATAAAAACAAATACTTATGATAGCTCTCCGCAAAAATATGCGACAGTGCCGCGCCTATTAAACGCGACCCCAGCAGCCCCGCGGCGGCAACCGCAAAACCACTTCGGCGGAACAGCCTTTCCCCCACCGCCGTTTGCCGACGTATACCGTGGAGTACTCATCATATCCGCGCCTCTATCAGGTGCTTTCTTAAATTTGCGAATATTATATAACGTTTTTTTCGGTTTGTCAAGTATTTTTTTAATTTTTTTCAAATACTTTTTTCAGTTTGCAACAGGCGCGCTTGACAGGGCATAATATGCTATGGTATAATTTACAGGCATTTTTTAACAGAGGAGTAATTTTGTGAGCGACCTTAAAACCGAAATTGAACGCAGACGGACGTTTGCTATAATATCCCACCCGGACGCAGGTAAAACCACCCTTACCGAAAAATTTTTGCTGTACGGCGGCGCTATTCAAACCGCAGGCTCGGTAAAGGGCAAGGCTACGGCTAAGCACGCGGTTTCAGACTGGATGGACCTTGAAAAACAGCGCGGTATTTCCATAACCTCATCTGTAATGCAGTTTGAATACGAGGGCTTTTGCATAAATATTCTTGATACCCCCGGGCACCAGGACTTTTCGGAGGATACCTACCGCACCCTTATGGCGGCGGACAGCGCCGTAATGGTAATTGACGCGGCAAAGGGTATTGAGGCGCAAACGCGCAAGCTCTTTAAGGTCTGCGCTATGCGGCATATTCCGATATTTACGTTTATAAATAAGTTAGACCGCGAGGCGCGCGACCCGTTTGAGCTGCTTGACGAGCTTGAAAAGGAGTTCGGCATAGGCACCTACCCCGTCAACTGGCCTATCGGCTGCGGGGTTGACTTTAAGGGCGTTTTTGACCGCGACAAGCGCGAAATTCTCACCTTTAAAGAGTTCCACCGCGGGCAGGATAAATTAAGCGCCGTAAAGTGCGATATTACCGATACCGAAAAATTAGATGAGCTTATAGGAGAGTACCAGCGTGCTGAGCTGGTAGACCAGATTGAGCTGCTTGACGGCGCAAGCTATGAATTTGACCTTGAAAAGGTGCGCCGCGGCGAGCTGACCCCTGTTTTCTTCGGCTCGGCGCTTACCAATTTCGGGGTTGAGCCGTTTTTGGAAAACTTCCTAAAAATGACCACCTCCCCCCTGCCGCGTATGTCGGAGGGCGAGCCTGTAGACCCGTTTGACGATAATTTTTCGGCGTTCGCCTTTAAAATTCAGGCGAATATGAATAAGAACCACCGCGACCGAATTACCTTTTTCCGCATATGCTCGGGCAAATTTGAGCGCGGGGCGGATTACTACCACGTTCAGGCGGGAAAGCCTGTGCGACTGTCTCAGCCGCAGCAAATGATGGCAGAGGAGCGCCAGGTAATAAACGAGGCGTATGCGGGCGATATAATCGGCGTTTTCGACCCCGGTATTTACTCAATAGGCGATACGGTATGCTCGCTTAAAAAGCACGTTAGGTTTGAGGGTATTCCCACCTTTGCGCCTGAGCATTTCGCCGTTATAGAGCAAAAGGACAGCCTTAAACGCAAGCAGTTTGTAAAAGGCGTTGAGCAAATAGCGCAGGAGGGCGCCATTCAGATATTCCGCGAGCCGAACTCGGGTATGGAGCGGGTAATAGTGGGCGTTGTGGGCGTTCTACAGCTTGAAGTGCTTGAATACCGCCTTAAAAATGAGTATAACGTTGACGTTATAAGAAATGATATGCCCTACCAGTACATCCGCTGGGTAAGGAATAAGGATATTGATATGAAAAGCCTCAACCTCACCTCGGATACAAAGTGGGTTCAGGACTTTAAGGACAACAATATTTTAATATTTACAAGCGAATGGAATATAAACTGGGCGCTTGATAAAAACGAAGGGCTTATTCTTGAAGATTTTAATAAGGATTAAAACCTTTTGCACTGAACAAGCGGCTGTCACTAATGGTGACAGCCGCTTGAGTTAATATTTACCGCAAACTTCTACGAATTAAGCCGTCTTTTAAAATCCTCAAAAATTTCCACCGCCTTAAATCTCATAATATATTTTTGCGGGTGCTCGGCTATTTCGGCGGACGCTTCGCTTGTGCTGTCGGATAATTCAGCCCCCTGCGCTGCGGCGGGAATACACACCGCCGGAAAAACAACGCACCACCAGTTCTTGCCCTCGGCTTTGCCGAGCCTTATTATAAGCGAGCGGTAGTTGCCAGCCGGTAAAGTAAAGGTCTCATATTCGCGCGTTTCAAAATAGCTGTTGCCTATTTCCGCCGTCGCGCCGTAGCCGAAGCCGTTTTCTTCAAGCGTTTCCGCGGCATATTCCGCTATATCGCCTATTCTTTCGGCGGCTTTTTTCTCTGCGTCGGCAAGGCCCGCCGCGCCCGTGAAAATATCCGTTGTCTCGCTCAGTATTCTGTCGCGCACCAAAAGTTTGACCGCCTGATCCGCCTCGGAATTTGAATTTGCGATTATATGTAACCGCAAAACGTTTTGTCTTAAATCATCACAGGCGGCGTCAAAGCGCGCAAAGGATGTAAATACGGCAAAAATCAACCCCATAAATAATGCAAGCTCCGCCGTAAAACGCCGTGAAATTGTCTTTTTCATTTTTGCAACATTCCTTTCAGCTTGAATATTACCGAAATTTTCCTTATTTATTCAATAAAATGTTGCTAATTTCGCCGCCGTATGCTATAATACTGAAAAATACAAAAAATTCTGGAGGGTTCTGCATTGAATTCCGATATAGTAATAACAAGTGACAGCACTACCGATTTAAGCCCCGAGCTTAAAGAAAGATACGGTATTGAAATATGTCCGCTCGGCGTAACGCTCGGCGGCAAAACCTATATCGACGGGGTTGATATTACCCCCGATGATATTTACGCTCATCACGATAAAACAGGCGAGCTTCCGAAGACCTCCGCCACCAATGTGGGCGAGTGTCTTGATTTCTTCAAGAAATTTACCGAAAGCGGCAAAACCGTAATTCACTTTACCATAAGCTCGGATATGTCGTCTACTTATGCTAACGCCTGCCTTGCAGCCGAAGAACTTGAAAACGTTTATGTTATAAACACCGAAAACCTTTCCACCGGCGGCGGACTTCTGACAGTTGCCGCGGCGCAAATGCGTGACGACGGGCTTGCGGCAGAAGAAATTGTTGAAAAAACAAAGGCGCTTGTACCCTGTGTTGACGCGTCGTTTGTAATTGACAGCCTTGAATATCTTTACAAGGGCGGGCGCTGCTCGGCACTTGCAATGTTCGGCGCGAATCTTTTAAGGCTTAAACCCTGTATTCAGGTTAAAAACGGCAAAATGGACGTTGCCAAGAAATATCGCGGCAAATATGACGAGGTTTTAAAACAGTACATCCGCGAAAAGGTTACTGATTATTCTGATATAGATCTAGAACGGGTGTTTATAACTCACGCCGGCTGCGACAGTAAGCTGGTTGACGAAATCGTTGCGCTTGTAAAGGAGCTTGCCCCCTTTAAGGAGGTATATATGACTCGCGCGGGCTGCACCGTTTCTTCGCACTGCGGAGCGAATACTCTCGGCGTTCTCTTTATAAGAAAGTCACCTATTTAAGTATTTTGCATAGTATATAGCAGGGGTTGCCATGGGATATCCCGAATATCGGCGGCGGCTCGGAGCTGTCTGCAAATAACCGATACAGACCCCTTTATATAGATCGCCCCTGCGGGTTATGCCCGCAGGGACGTTTTTTTGAGACTTTATGTGACGTAGCCTCTTGGCTCCCTCGTCAGAGGGAGCCAAAAATCGGCTTTATTATAAAACCGTTTCTATTTCTCCTATACAGCACTCTTTTTCAGCCGAAATTATTTTAACGGGCAGTATCTCGCCCGTATGGGGTTCGTCGCTTTTTACCCTCACCCTTGAATAATTCGGGGTGTAGCCCTCGGCAAAGCCTTTTTCAGCCGTTTCAAAAAGTACATATTCGGTTTTGCCAACAAGCCCTTTTAAAAATTCTTCCTCGCAGGCAAGGGCTGTTTCTATCATTCTGCGGCTGCGCTCGGCTTTTTCGGCGCGGGTTATCTGTGCGGGCAGACCGTAAGCCACCGTGCCGCGCCGCCTTGAATATGCAAAAACATGGGTCTTTGCAAAGCCTATTTCCTTTACAAAGGCAAGACTTTTGGAAAATTCCTCCTCGGTCTCTCCCGCAAAGCCCACCATTACGTCGGTCGTAACCGACGCGTCCTCAAAAACCGCGCGTATGCGGCTTACAAGGTCGCGGTAAAATGCAGTATCATAATGCCTGTTCATTCTTTTAAGAGTTTCATCGCACCCCGATTGCAGTGATAAATGGAACTGCGGGCAGAATTTTTTCTGCGCTTTAAGCCTTTCAAGCACATTATCACTTATGTGGTCGGGCTCCAGCGAGCCTAAGCGCACCCTTTTAATGCCGTCAGGCTTTGCCGCCGCCTCAACCGCGTCGCAAATATCAGTATTTTCGCCCTTACCGTAGGAGGTAAGGTTTATTCCCACAAGCACAATTTCCGAAAATCCCGCACGGCTTAAGGTTTCCGCCTCCGCCGCAATTTCCGCAAGCGGCTTTGAGCGCACGCTGCCGCGGGCTGTGGGTATAATGCAGTATGTACAGTAGCGGTCGCAGCCGTCCTCTATTTTCATATACGCCCGCGTGCGTTCCGCAAAGCTTGAGAGAACGGGAGTATTAAACCGCTCGGTTTTTTTATGCTCGCTTACTTCAAAAATACGCTCGCCGTCCTTTAAAAAGCGCTCGGCATATTCAACCGTTTTTTTAACGTCGGTATTACCGCAAACTATATCCGCGTCGGTAAGCGCTTTTGCCTCCTCCGAAAACGCCTGAACCATACAACCGGTAAGAATTATTATCGCCTCGGGGTTTTCACGGCGCACCTTGTGCAGTATCTGCCGTGTTTTGCGGTCGCTCTCTGCCGTTACGGTGCATGAGTTTATAACCGCCGCGTCAAACGGAGCGCTGCTCGGCACAGGCGTGTGACCTGCGGCGGCGAACGCCTCGCGCATTGCCTCTGTTTCATATTGATTGACCTTGCAGCCGAGTGTATAAAAAGTAACCTTCATTTTTTATCTCCGTAAAATTTATAAAATAATTATACAATGAAATCTAATAAAATTCAATACATAGCCGATTTTTAAGTAAAAAAAGCCGATTGCAAACTGATTGGTAATTGTATTTTACGGAAAAATATGTTATTATAGGTTTAAAAGGAGTGTTGTTTATGAATAAGGATATTACACTTATAGTTATGGCAGCCGGAATGGGCAGCCGTTTCGGTGGCTTAAAGCAGATAGCGCCGATAGGCAAAAACGGCGAAATACTGCTTGATTACTCGGTTTACGACGCGGTAAAGGCGGGCTTTAACAAGGTGGTTTTTGTTATTAAGCACGCTATTGAGCAGGATTTCAAGGCAGTTACCGCAAAGCATATTGAAAAAATGGTTAAAACCGAATATGTTTTCCAGGAAATTGACGGGCTACCCGAGGGCTTTACCTGCCCTGCCGACCGCACAAAGCCGTGGGGTACCGCGCACGCGGTGCTTTGCTGCAGGGATGTAGTCCACGAACCGTTTGCGGTAATAAACGCCGACGATTACTACGGTAAAACCGCCTTTACGCATATGGCTGATTTTCTCCGCAATAACGATAAGGACTACTGCATGGTAGGCTTCCGCCTTGCAAACACGCTGACCGAGAACGGCTCTGTTTCGCGCGGTGTGTGCGAAATTGAAAACGGCGAGCTGAAATCGGTTACCGAGCGCACTAAAATAGTTGACTGCAAATATACTGAGGATGACGGCAAGACCTGGATAGAAATGTCGCCCGATACGGTGGTTTCTATGAATCTCTGGGGCTTTATGCCCGATTTATTCAAATACGCTGCCGACGGGTTTGTAGATTTTCTTAAGGAAAAAATAGATGTTCCGAAATCCGAATACTTCCTGCCGAGCGTGGTTTCAAAACTTATAGAAAGCGGCGAAAAGCGCGTTAAGGTTATGGTTGCCGAGGATAAATGGTACGGCGTTACATATAAAGAGGATAAGGATATGGTATCTGCCGCCCTTAACAAAATGGCTGACGCGGGACTTTACGAGGGCATTTAAGCTATGGAAAAATACGCTTGGAAAGCCATGGTTAAAGACGGCTGCATTGAGGAATACAAAAAACGTCACGATAATATATGGGATGAAATGAAAAAGGTTTTATCCGACGCGGGAATAGTTAATTATTCTATTTGGAATGTCGGCAATGAGCTTTTCGGGTATTATGAGTGCGCAAAGGGGCTTGATTTCGCCGCAAGGGTTCAGAATGAAAGTCCCGTGGTTAAAAAATGGGATGAGTATATGAAGGATATACTTATTATGGAAAAAGACCCCATAACCGGCGCGCAGCCGTTGCTCACGCAGGTTTTTGAATTTAAAGGAGAGGGAAAACAATGAAATTTATAACCGTTGATACATACGAAAAAATGAGCCGCCACGCCGCAAATATTATTTCGGCGCAGGTAATTATAAAGCCCGATTGTGTTTTGGGGCTTGCCACGGGTTCTTCGCCCCTCGGCACCTATAAGCAGCTTATTGACTGGTACAACAAGGGCGATATTGATTTCAGCGGCGTAACCTCCGTAAACCTTGACGAATATGTAGGGCTTGACGGTAAAAACGAGCAGAGCTACCGCTATTTTATGAATCACAATTTCTTTGACCACATAAATATCAGCATTAACAATACCTTTGTTCCCAACGGCTGCGCGGTTGATTTAGCGGGCGAGGGTCAGCGCTATGACGAGCATATTGCAGAGCTGGGCGGCATTGATTTGCAGCTTTTAGGCATTGGGCTTGACGGTCACATAGGCTTTAACGAGCCCGATAAATACTTTGTTAAAAGCACCCATGTTGTAAACCTGCACGAAAGCACCATAAAGGCTAATTCCCGCTTTTTTGCGAATGAGGAAGAGGTGCCGAAAAAGGCCATAACAATGGGTATGGTATCCATTATGCAGGCAAAGAAAATTCTGCTTATAGCCAACGGCAAGGCAAAGCGCGATATACTCGAAAAGGCGTTTTACGGGCCTATTACCCCCGAAATTCCTGCCTCTATCTTGCAGCTGCACCCCGATATTACGGTAATTTACAGCGAGAATTAAGGCGGGCGGCAGTATGATTATTTATAATGCCGAAATAAACGGCGAATTAAAAACCGTTGTGACTGAGAACGGCAAAATTGCGGCGGTTGAAGAAAACCGAAAGGACGGCGATATTAACGCCGATGGTTGCCGCCTTATACCGGGGCTTATAGACGTACACACCCACGGCTGCATAGGTATGGACACTATGGACGCGGATTTTGAGCCTATGTGCCGCTTTTACGCGGAGCACGGCACAACCTCCTTTCTGCCCACCACCATGACAATGGGGTATGACAGCCTTTTAAAGGTGGTAAACGCAAAGACTGATTTTGCGGGAGCGAATATTTTGGGCTTTCATTTTGAGGGACCCTATATTTCCGAAAAGCACAAGGGCGCGCAGAATGAGAAATATATAAAGAACCCCTCTGTAGAGGAATTTGCGCAGTTTAAAAACGTTAAAATGATAACGTTAGCCCCCGAAAGACCCGGCAGTATGGAATTTATAAAAGCCGTAACGCCCGATTGTATACTATCTATAGGTCATACGGATTGTGATTTTGATACCGCCGACGAGGCGATTAAAAACGGGGCTGACTGCCTTACCCACATTTATAACGCAATGCCGCCGTTTCACCACCGCAACCCCGGACCTATCGGCGCGGGGTTTGTAAATCATATTTACGCGCAGATAATATGCGACGGCTTTCACATTTCTAAGCCCGTGGTCCTTGCTACCTATAAAATGTTCGGCGCTGACCGTATGACCCTTATAAGCGACAGCATAAGGAGCGCGGGGCTTCCTGACGGCGAATATGAATCGGGCGGGCTGAAAGTATTTTTAAGGGACGGCGCGGCGCGCCTTGCCGACGGCACTATAGCGGGCAGCAGCGCAACGCTGCTTGACTGCGTTAAAACTGCGGTAAAATTCGGAATACCGTTTGACGACGCGGTGAGAATGGCTTCCCGCACGCCTGCCGAAATGCTCGGCGTAAGCAAGGGGCAGATAAAGGCGGGCTTTGACGCGGATATGCTTATAGTGGATAAGGATATTAACCTTAAAACGGTTATTATTAACGGAGAAGTGTTTAAGTAATGGTAAAAACAAACGTAATGCGGGTGCTTGATAAGGAAAAAATTGTATATGAGCCGTTTTCCTATTCGCCCGAGCTTACCGAGGGGGTAAAAATAGCCGAGGTTTTGGGCGAAGACCCCGCTTGTGTTTTTAAAACACTTGTTACCGAATCGGGCGATAAGGAACACTTTGTGTTTGTAATACCCGTTGCCGAAACACTTGATTTAAAAGCGGCGGCGCGCGCGGTTGGGGCAAAATCCGTTTCAATGTTAAAGCAAAAGGAGCTTTTGCCGCTTACGGGCTATATTCACGGCGGCTGCTCCCCTGTGGGTATGAAGAAAAAATTCAAAACCGTTATTGACGAAAGTGCCAAAGGGCGTGAATTTTTCTATGTAAGTGCAGGCAAAGTCGGATTTCAGGTAAAGGTCTCACCCGAAAAGTTAGCCAATTTTATCGGGGCGAATTTTGCCGATTTAACGGTTTAAAAAAAATTCACTATTTTGTCATTGAAAAATCTAAATCTTTATGTATAATATAAATCAGAGGGTTGAAAAACTACTCTGATTTATTAAATTTACGGAAAAGGTGAATTTTTATGAACAAATTTATGTTGAATGAAACCTCATACCATGGCGCGGGCGCCATTGCCGCTATACCGGAAGAAATTAAGAGCAGAGGCTTTAAAAAGGTCTTTGTTGCTTCCGACCCGGATCTTGTTAAATTCGGCGTTTCAAAAAAGGTTACCGATATTCTTGAAAAAGCGGGCATAGAGTACAAGCTCTATTCCGATATAAAGCCCAACCCCACAATTGAAAACGTACAGCATGGCGTTGCCGAGTTCAAGGCATACGGCGCCGACTGCATAGTAGCAATAGGCGGCGGCTCTTCTATGGATACATCTAAGGCAATCGGCATTATTATAAACAACCCCGAGTTTGCGGACGTTCGCTCATTAGAGGGCGTTGCCCCCACAAAGAATAAGTGCGTACCGATAATCGCAGTTCCTACTACGGCAGGCACCGCCGCAGAGGTTACCATAAACTATGTTGTAACCGATGTTGAGAGAAAGCGTAAGTTCGTTTGCGTTGACGCGCACGATATTCCGGTAGTAGCGGTTGTTGACCCTGATATGATGTCAACTATGCCGGCGTCGCTCACCGCCGCAACGGGTATGGACGCGCTTACCCACGCAATTGAGGGCTACATAACCAAGGGCGCCTGGGAGCTTTCGGATATGTTCCACATTAAGGCTATCGAAATTATTGCACGCTCTCTGCGCGACGCTGTTAAGAACGGCAAGGAAGGCAGAGAGGGTATGGCGCTAGGTCAGTATGTTGCCGGTATGGGCTTCTCTAACGTAGGCCTCGGCGTTGACCACTCGATGGCGCACACGCTTTCGGCTTATTATGACACGCCGCACGGCAAAGCCTGTGCAATTCTTCTGCCTACCGTAATGGCTTATAACGCTGAGTATACCGGCGAGAAATATAAGGACATTGCAAAGGCAATGGGCGTTAAGGGCGTTGACGATATGTCGGTTGAAGAATACCGCAAGGCAGCGGTTGACGCGGTTCGTCAGCTTGCTGAGGATGTAGGCATTCCCACCACGCTTAAGGGCATTGTTAAGGAAGAGGATATTCCGGCGCTTGCCGAATCAGCCTATGCCGACGCTTGCCGCCCCGGCAACCCGAGAGACACAAGCGTTGAAGAAATTGCAGAGCTTTACAAAAGCCTTATGTAAATAATTAAACACTTAGTCTCCCATCTGTTTTGGCGTAAGCCAAAACAGATGGGAGACTTTTTTATGACTTTTTCAAAGAATTACCGGCTGTAACTGCTCGCCCGAAAGCGCTTTTTCAACCGTTTGGGGGATAAGCGAGAAATCGCAAACCAGCGAATTATTTTTACCGAACGGGTCATCCTGACGGTAAGGAACAAAATAAATATTATTTGTGTTATGGAGCAGCCCTATATTCTTTGCAGACGCGCCCAATGCGTCGTTTGTTGCAATGGCAAGCACCACGGGCTTGTTATTGCGCAAATGCGCCTTTACCGCCATTGTAACCGGCGTATCGGTAACACCCAGCGCGGTTTTGGCTATTGTGTTTCCCGTGCAGGGGGAAACAACAATTATATCAAGCAGATTTTTAGGACCTATAGGCTCGGCGGCGGCAATATCATGAATTATTTTTGTGCCGCATACTTCCTCCACCTCGTCCTTCAATTCCTGCGCGCTGCCGAAACGCGTATCGGTTGAATAAACTATCTGCGACATTATGGGTATTATTTTAATATCGTTTTTCGCCAGCTCTTTCAACGCTTCAAGAGATTTTTTTATTGTGCAGAAAGAGCCGCAGAACGCATACCCCAGTGTTATATCTTTCATAGCGTTTTCCTCTTTACAAATTAGTTGTTAAAATATCCCGCACCGTTCTTGCCAGAATTTCTCCCGCGGTTTGCGGCGCGGTTTTGCCCGGCAGACCGGGTGCCTTAATTGCCGTAATTCCGTTTTCCTCGGCAGCGGCAGCATTAAAGCCGCCCTTGCTTGATAAATCAACAATAAGGCTTGCCGTGCATTTTTTAAAATCATCATCCTCTATAACCTTAACGTCAACGGTATTGAAAATAATATCGCAGTTAAGGTGTTTTTTTATTTCCGCGGTTTTCGCCGTATAATACCCTGCCGCAGAGATAAGCGCAAAATCCGCCGGCTTTCTTGCACTCACGGTAACGCGGCAGCCCAGCGCCTTTAATCGGTCTGCCAGTATTCTGCCAACCCTGCCGCAGCCAATCACCAGTGCGCGGCTGCCCCAAAGCGTAAACGGTGTTTTTTCTATTGCAAGTGCAATTACGCCCTCGGCTGTCGGTACGGCGTTAAGTAAACAGTATGCGTCGTTTTTGCCGTAATCAATACATCTTTTCCCCTCAAACATATAGTTGCACGAGAGAATCAGCGTACTGTCCGGTGTGCTGCGCGCTATATCAGCCAAATATATTTTTTTCTTGATATTAGGCGCTGCAAGCGTCTCGCCGTCGCGCGTTGTAGGAATCGGCAAAAGCAAAACATCACTGCTTCTGTAATCATCCTCGCACGGTGCCGCGGGAATATCAACCTCATAACCGTAGCCCCTCAGTATTTCCGCAGCGGTGGTAAGACGGCTGTCTCCGCCCAAAACTGTAATTTTTTTCATATAATTCCCTGCCCGAAAACAAAATAAATAAAACGCCATAAGCTGTTCAATACAGTTTATGGCGTTTGAGCGTGTCGATTATTCGACACGCTCTTGGACGGGAATGCCGCTCGCTCGAAAATCAAAGATTTTCGGACTGCACTCTATCCCCGCCAATACCACCCCAGCGCCCTTGAAAAATAGCTTTTTAAGCTATTTTTCGCTTACAAGGTGTTTTTCCGCCGCGCGTGTCAGCGGAAAAACGCAGATGCGGCGTAAACGCCGCAAAAATAGGGTTTTATTAGGGTTTATCGGCAAACTAAAAACGCCATAAGCCGTTCAATACAGTTTATGGCGTTTATTATTAAGTGTTACTGAACTTATTCACCGAACGGGAAATTAAATGTACCGCCCGAATTTGAGGAGCTACTGTCCTCCTGCTTATCGCTTGAGGGCGCTTTTGTGCTGTAGCTTGATTCGCTTGTATTGGCTTTAAGCACCGCGTCAAAGGTCTTCTCCGCTCCCGCCTTTGTAACCACGGTTACGGAAATCGTATCCCCGGCGGAGCAATCCTCAATTATATCAAGTACTATGTCGTCGCTTGTTACCTCAATATTGTTAATTTGGGTTATAACGTCCCCCTCGTTCACCTTTCCGTGCAGGTCGCTGTCCTCCGCTACCGATGCCACATACAGTCCTACCGTGCTGTAGTTGTTTATTTCGGCGGTTACGGAATTTATGGCGGTATAGGTAATTCCCAGCTTTGCGCGGCTTACAACCCTGCCCTTGCTTATAAGCTCGCTTACAATGCGCTTTACCGTTCTTGTGGGTATTGCGTAGCCCACGGCGTCATATTCGGTTCCCGCAAGCTTTGATGAAGTTATTCCCACCACCTGCGAATACATATTGACAAGCGCGCCGCCCGAGCTGCCGGGGTTAATGGCACTGTCGGTCTGAATAAGCTTTGCCGAATAATTTGAGGTGGTGCGCACACGCCTTGCAACTGATGAAATAATGCCCTTTGTAATGCTGGAGGCGTCAGTAGCGTCGCTCGGTCTGCCTATTGCCACTACGTTTTCGCCGTAATTAAGCTCAGCCGAATCGCCGAATTGCGCCGCCTTAAAGCCGCTGCCCTCAATTTTAAGCACCGCAAGGTCGCTCACCTGGTCGCCCGCAACATACTTTGCGTCGTATTCCTTATTATCGGCAGTGTATATTTTAAACTTAGCCGAGGGCACCTCAGCGTAAATATGGTCGTTGGTAACAATATAGCCGTCGCTGCTGTAAAAAACGCCGCTCGCCTGCGAGCCCTTTCCGGCGGTATTGTAAACCATTATGCCCACAACCGACTGCTTAACATCCTCATAAACCTCGGCAGCGGTTTTCTCATCCGTTTTGGCAGGCTTTGCCGCAAGCTCTATCTTCGCGTTTTTATCCCCTGTGGAACGAACGCTGCTCCTGCCCAGAAAATAGCCCCCGGCGGACGCCGCCGTTAATAGGATAATTCCTGCCAGCACCGCCGCAAAGTATTTTAAACCGCGGCTTACGGGCTTATAATCGCCCATAGGCTTAACAGGCGTGTAGTTTATGGTATTCGGCGGAGTAAGATCCCCAATATTATTCACTCCGTAAGGCACATCGGGAATTTCCTGCGGCTCAGGTGCAATTTCGGCTGCGGGTGCAGCGTCATCAGGCTGTGCCTGAGCGGTGTTTTCGGGCTGTATTTCCGTGTTTTCGGGTTCAGCCGGCGTTTCCGGCTTTATATCCTCGGCTGCGGGTTGGCTGTTCAGCTCCTCCGTATTTTTGTTTTCAAACATATTGTCCATAATTATTTCTGCTCCTTAATTATTAAGAGGTAATACCACGCTAAAGGCTGTAAACTGATTTTCTCGGCTTGCCGCCGTAATGCTGCCGCCGTGCGCTTTTACAATTGTTTTAACAATATAAAGCCCCAAACCTGTGCTGCTTTTATTTGCCGAGCGTGATTTATCCACCTTGTAAAACCTTTCAAAAACATAGGGCAATTCGCTTTCGGGAATACCCTTTCCCGTGTTAGTTATGGTAAAGGTAAGCTTTTTACTGTCGGTTTTCACCTTAAAATCAATAGTGCCCGTTTCATTTGTGAATTTTACGGCATTATCCACCAGATTATATATGACCTGATGAATCAAATCCTTATCGGCGTTTACCGAAACGCTTTGAATTTCGTCAAGCCCCGTAATATTAAGCTTGGCAGCCTCTATTCGCTGCTCCTGACTTACAACTATTGTGCAAAGCAGCTCTCTGAAATCGAAAAGCTCAGGCTTTAAAACAAATTCGCCCGATTCCAGCTTTGCCATACTCAGCATTGACTGCACAAGGCGCGAAAGCCTGCGCACCTCGTCGGATACTATCTGCAAATAATAGCTTTGCTTTTCTGGCTCAATAGTGCCGTCAAGTATTCCGTCAATAAAGCCGCCTATTGTGGTCATAGGTGTTTTAAGCTCGTGCGATACATTTGCAACAAAGCTTTTTCTCATTCCCTCAAGCTGCACCAGCGAATTTGTCATCTGGTTGAACGAAACCGCAAGCTCGCCTATTTCGTCGTCGCTCGTTACAGGTATGCGCTTTGAAAAATCGCCCTTTGCCATAGCCTTTGAAGCCTCTGACATTTGCTTGAGCGGCTTTGTAAGCTTGTAGGTCATAGCATACAGCGCGAAAAACATTATAATAAGCGGAATAGCCGCCGAGAGCAGGTAAAGCTTTGTTACTGTAGTCATAAGCTGGCGTATTGAAGAAAGCGGCGCTGTGCTGAATACTGTTCCCACAACAGTACCGCTTTCGTTTTTAACCTGCTTTGAAACAACATAGTGCGGGGTTCTGTAAATATTAAGCGTTTTAAGCTTAAAGGATTTTTCGCTTTCGGTATTCAGCTCTTCCTCGGGAATAAGCTGCTCCGAATGGTAGCACTCGCCTTTCTCGTTCCATTCCGTGCAGCTGCACAAAACCACCTGTCCCTTATTGTCCGCGAGAAAAATATCTACATCCGCCACATCCGACAGCACGTTGAGAGTTTTAAAAAGGTCCTCCTTTTTAATTTCTCCCCCCGCCATTTCGGTTATATAGTCAGCCGCCTCGGCAGAGCATTTACCAAGCGTTTCATATTTTGTTCTTGAAAGATAATTATTAAGAACAAAGGAAAGTATCATCATCATTACAGTCAGGCTGAAAATAATTATCAGCGCGGTTGTAAAAAAATACTTTTTAAAAAGCTTCAGCCTCATAAAACTATTTTACCTCGAATTTATAGCCTACTCCCCAAACAGTTTTAAGCGACCATTCATCGGAAACATTTTCAAGCTTTTCACGAAGCCGTTTAACGTGCACGTCAACCGTTCGGGAATCACCGTAATAATCAAAGCCCCAAACCTCATCCAGCAGCTGATCCCTCGTGTAAACCCTGTTCGGGTTGCTTGCCAGGTGATAAATAAGCTCAAGCTCCTTAGGCGGCGTGTCTATTTTAACGCCGTTTACCTCAAGCTCATAATTTGTAAGGTTTATGCGCAGCTTATCATACCTTACCTCGTTTATCTGCGAGCTTTTATCGCTGTCGTGGGTTCTTCTCAGCACCGCTTTGATTCTTGCAATTACCTCTTTTGTGTCAAACGGCTTGCTTACATAATCATCGGCGCCAAGCTCCAGCCCCAGTATTTTATCAAAGGTTTCACCCTTTGCGGTAAGCATTATTATAGGCGTTTCGCTCGTTTTGCGAATTTCACGGCAAACCTGCCAGCCGTCAAGCTTTGGCAGCATTATATCCAGCAAAATAAGGTCTGGCGAATATTTGGTTGCATATTCAACCGCCTGCTCGCCGTCACCGGCTACCACGGTGTCAAATCCGTCCTTTTCAAGGTATAGGCGTAAAAGCTCGCAAATGTTCTCGTCGTCGTCAACAATAAGTATTTTATATTGCATTAGGTTTTCCCCTCGCTTAATATAGTGTGGCAGGACTCGGCTTTAAAACCGATTTATACCTACCGATTCTATAATTCTATTTAAAAATAATAATATAATATTTATATTACGAAAATATGAATAATTGTAACTTTATTTTAAATTAAAAAATACGAACCGCCTTTCGGCGATTCGTATGAAGAATTATTCCTCTGTGTTTTCTGCGGCTCCGCCGTTTTCTTCTTCCTTCATTTTTGCAAAGCACTCGCTGCAATATACGGGGCGATCGTCACGCGGGATGAACGGCACCTTTGCAACGCCGCCGCAGGCAGCACATACCGCCTCGTGCATTTCTCTCGGAGCTCTGCCGGCATTTTTGCGCTTATCTCGGCAGGGCTTACAGCGCTGCGGTTCGTTTACAAAGCCTTTGGATTCGTAAAACTCCTGTTCTCTTGCAGTGAATACGAATTCCTCGCCGCAATCCTTGCAAACTAACGTCTTGTCTTCAAACATGTTTTCTACCTCTCTGATGATAAAATTTAGCCCCGGACGGAATCGCACCGACATCTTTGGTTTCAACGCTCTGCTTTAAGCTACATGGGCATAGTTATAAAAAAGGGTTAATTCCCTTGTTTATCCTTTAATTTTTTACGAATCCGCATAAGTGCATTATTGACCGACTTTTCGGAAATACCGAGCTCGTCCGCAATATCTATGTACTTTTTCCCCGCAAGGAAAAGCTGCAAAACCGCAAGCTCCAAACCCGATAGCTCAAGGCGTATATTATGCGTAAGTGCCTTATACGCCTCTTTATCAAAAAATATTTTTTCGGGGCTGTTGCAATCGGGAACGCTTACCTCCTCTATCGGTTCAAAAAGCTCCTCGGGAATATTCTTCTTCCTGTTTGCTTTTTTTACAAGATCCGTAACCGCGCGCTTTATGCAAAGCGACGCAAAGGAGGAAAAAGCGGATTTGTTTTTATCGTAATCCTTTATTGCGGAGTAAAGCGCAAGGCTTGCCTCTTGTGAGGCGTCCTCGCGGTCGCTTTCGCGGCAGTATTTTTCAACATAATAACGTACCTGCTTTTCATACCGCCCGAAAATTACCGGCACCAATTCATAATTACCGCCGCGTATTTGTTCGACGATTTCTTCGTCTGACACATTCTTGTAATTTTCGACAAAAATACTCCTCATTGTTACTCCGACATAGTATTACTTGCTTAATATAATAACTTATATTTTTTCAAAAGTCAAGGAAAAATTTATTTTTTTTTATCCTTTTTGGCAAATTGTGAAAATAAACAAAAAAGAGCGCTGTATTTTTACAAGTAAACCTTGTAATTTTACACAAAAAATCTTTAATTGTTTTTATTTGCGATTAAAAGGGCCTGTTTCCCAAGCTTATTAAATCAATTTTTGCATAATCGCCATTCAGCTCCGCTGCCGCGGTCTTTGCTTCGGCTTTAAAGCTGAAGCTTGCATTTTTTACTGTTGCGATGCTTTTGCCGAAACAGGCGGAAAGCACTATGCAAATAAGCGCTGCGCACAAAATAAGCGCCGTATACTTCCTTTTCATTTATTTTCCTCTTTCATAAAAGCCCCTTTCCGACTGCGCCGGCAGTCAAAAAGGGGCTTTTTTTATAAATACTTTCAACTGTTTTGTTTATTATATTCTTCCTCGGTAATAAGCATACTCGAAACGGCATAAAGCGTCTGCCCGTTGTAGGAAAGGCGCGTCCAGCCCTTGCCGCCGTTGGTCGCAAGGCGCTCGGCAAATTCGCCTTTTTTTAGCTGGCAAACTATATTATCCTCCTTACCGTTCGGTGAGGAGCGCAGGTTAACAATATCCTTTGCGGTCACTCTGCCTGCTGCTGCAACAAATTCATCTGCTGTGCTCGGCGTTTCACTGCTCGCCGCAGGCTTTTTAACCTCGGTTGTAAGCAGGCTTGTTTTGGCGTAAACCGTTTGTCCGTTATATAAAAGCCTTGTCCAGCCCTTGGGGCTTTCGCCCGTTTTTTCCACAAACTCACCGTTTTTAATGGTGGCTATAAGCTTTCCGTCGGTTGAAGGCTCGGCGCGCAGATTTGTCTCATCCTTAGCCGTAACCTTTCCCGATGCGGCGGTAAAACCGTCGTCGGGCTTGCTTTCAGGCGCTTTTGCGCTTAAATCGGTGGTTAAATAGCTTGTTATGGCATAAACCGTTTTGCCGTTGTAATTTATTTTAGACCAGCCGTTTGAGCCTATGCCCGTGCGGTTTAAAACCGTTCCGTTTTTAATATTTGCGGCAACGTCACTTTTGGTAGTGGCGGCGGTGCGCAGATTCACCTCAATTTTTGGTGTGACCTTATCGCTCACCGCAGTATAAACGCTGTCTTCCCTGCTCGGTGCGGCTGCAGTGCCCGGTCTTGCCGATTTATTTTTCGGCTCTGCCTTTTGCCTTGTGAAATAGGCAACCGACATATCCACATTGCCTTCAATTCCCGCAACGGTGCCGTTATCGGTGTATTGCCACATATCGTACTTGCCCGAATAATCGGGATGGGCGGTTTTGGGGTACGGCTCCGCCGGGTAGCGCGCCACCCAAATTGAAAACGCGTTTTCAAGCCTTGCAGTATCCCAGTAAGCGGAGCCTGACAACTCCTTTACAGCGGAATACAGCATACCCTCATAGCCCTTTGCTTTAATGCGGTTGAGAAAAGCCAGGGCATTATTCGTGCGCTGCGTATTGGTAACGCCGTACATTCGGCTGTCCGAATCTCTGAAGCCCTCGCAATCGTATACCACGGGGTAGGAAATCGAATAACCCGCAACAGCGGCTGCGGTGAACTCCGCTTCCTCCTCCGCCTCTTTTTCGGAAAGCGCGGTTGAGAAGAAATATACCCCGCAAAGCACGCCCGCCTTTTCCGCCTGCTGCAAATTATAATCGGCGGCGGAGTCCTTATAAATCGTTCCGTTTTCGCCGCGAAAGCCTATTCTTATAATCGCAAAATCTATGCCGCTGCTTTTAACGCGGCTCCAGTCAATTTTGCCCTGCCATTTTGAAACGTCTATGCCGTTTGCCCTGCCCTCTTTGACAGTAAGGCTTTCGGCATCCGCTTTCGCGCCGTTTTCATCGGTAATATCGGCGTTTTCGGGGTCCTGCTTATCGTCTGCGGTAAGCGCTTTGACCGTCGGCGCAGGCGCGGCAGACGAGCTTTCGGCAACCTTTTTTTTACAGCCGCAAACGGAAAACAGCAAAGCCGCTGCCGCCAAAAGGCATAAAATATTCCTTGATTTTAACTTCATAACCGCATCCCTCCATATAAATAACGAAAAAGCGGTAAAAAAGGGTTACAAAAAATCAGTTTTTGCCCGAAATGCAATCGGCAACGTAAATACCCATAGCGCCCGACTGCGATAAGCCGCGGCAGATACCGCTGCCGTCGCCTATTATATATACATTATCGGTAAGCTCAAACTTTTCATTCATAAATACCGGGCGAATTGAGTAGTATTTGCTCTCGCAGCCGTAAAGCAGCGTATCGTCGTTAGCAGTGCCGGGGGCTACCTTATCGAGCGCATAGATAGTTTCTATAATATTTGTGAGAATACGGTGCGGCAGCACGAGCGATATATCACCCGAGGTGGCTCTCAGCGTGGGTATAACGGTATTTTGACCGAGCCTGTGGTCATTTGTACGCCTGCCGCGTACAAGGTCACCGAAGCGCTGAACAAGCACGTTGCCCTTGCCTATCATATTTGCAAGGCGCGAAATGCTCTCGGCATACTCGGTAGGCTGGTCAAACGGTTCTGTAAAGCGTATGCTTGAAAGAATTGCGAAGTTGCAGTTATCGGTCTTCTTCGCGGGGTCGGCAAAAGAGTGACCGTTCGCGGTTATAATTCCGTGGTTGTTTTCAGCAGAAACAAGCCCGCCCTTATTAAAGCAGAACATTCTGCAGCGGTCCTCAAATGTCTTGGTTCTGTAAAGAATTTTCGGCTCGTAAATGCGGTCGGAAAATTCGCGCCATATAATGTCTTTCATTTCAACGCGAACGCCTATATCAACATAATTCGAGCGCATTTTAACGCCGAACGAGCGGCAGAAATCTGCAACAAAGTTAGCGCCGCCGCGGCCTGTTGCTATTATTATTTTTTCGGCGTCAATTTTCTCGCCGTTGGTGTAGTGAAGCGTGTAGCCGCCGTCGTGCTTTTCTACCCTTTCGCAATCGTAAAAGGCGAGCATTTCAACCCCGTCATCCGCCAGCGCGTGTATGAGGTTTTGCATTGTGAGGTAGTTTTTATCCGTTCCGAGATGCTTTACATTCATATCCAGGAGGCGAAGATTATTCTGCAGGCACTTAAGCTTCAGGCTCTCGTTTGATTTATAAACCGTAGGCTCGCCCGAGGTGCAGTATTCATTGAGGATCTTATCAACCTCATCAATATATTTATTCGCGGTATCATCGCCTAATTCTTCGCCGAGCGTGCCGCCGTAGGCGGTGCCGAGGTTGAACTTACCGTCCGAAAATGCGCCCGCGCCCGCATAGCCGCTGGTTATAGAGCAATGCTTGCAGTGAACGCAGGTGCTATTTTTCCCTGCGGGGCAGTGCCTGTTTTCAAGGGTATTGCCGCGCTCGGTTATTACTATTTTAACATTCGGTATATTGCGGCAAAGCCTGTAAGCCGCCATAAGCCCGCCTATACCGCCGCCGATAATCGCAACATCATATTTAACGTTAGACATAATAGGATCATCCTTCTGTAAATAATCATCACACAGAAAATCAGGCTGCGTTCCCCGTTTGGAAAACACAGCCCCTACTGCTTATCTATTTTATACTATAAGCGCACGTTTGTCAAGTTATTTTATGCTTTCATCCTTTGCGACCTTTTCCACGTGCTTTAAGATTTTATTAAGCGCCGAGGAATTTATTTTACCCATTTCAATTCCGTCAATGCTGTACTGATATTTCGCTGCGCCCGACTTTACAAATTTAACGTCGGTTTTGGCGCGCGAGGTATCGGAATAGGTGAAAACAATTGTCATGGCGGGTTCGCCGCTTACCTTATCCACCGTGAAATCGGAGCAGGAAAGGGAAATACATTCCTGATAGAAATTCTGGAAGTTTTCGGCGGTGAGCTTTTTGCCCTCGTAGGTTATAACGTAGGTTTCCTCCGCGTCCTCAGCATCATCATAAACTATATCAAAGCTGTACGTTTTTTCGGGGGTTTTGATAGTGAAATTTGAAAGCTCATTGATAGATTGCAGGCAGACCCACGAGGCGTAGTAATTATTGACCTTGTAATCAATAAAGGTAATGCTTGAAGCGTCAACCTTTTTAATAAGCTTTGCGCCGTCGTACCAAACGGCGTAGCCGCCGTCCTCCTGCTTTTTAAAGCTGTAGCTTTGCTTTACGGAGCCTACCTTAATTTCGGCGGTAAGCTCGGGGTTATCAAGCCCCAGCTTTTTACGGGAAGCTACAGAGGTATCAAATGAATACGCACCGCTGACTGAAACGCCGCTTTTGAAAAGCCCGAAAATACCGTCCACATTATCGGCAATGCGCTTTGTGGGCGAGGTGGTCATATACGCCGCATAGGTCGAAAGGTTTTTATCGGTATTCGGTGCTATTACCAGCTTTTCGGGGAAATTAGAGCCCGTAAGGGTTATTGAATCAAAGGATGAAAGGTCGCCGTTATCGTCCTTATAATCTGAGGATAAATCGGAAGTGGGCACACCCGCAATAGAATCGGTTGCCGCAAGGCTCAAGGCGTCAAATTCAAGCAACGAATCAATCGAGCTGTCGTTAATATAAATCTTATCATCGGTAGAAAGCTTGATATATATTCCCGTGCCGTCGGGTGAGTCTCCGCCTATAAGCAAAGAGAACTCCGCGCCGTCCTTTGTTACAACGTCCGCCTTAACGGTCGGTTTTTCAAGCCCGCACTCGGCGGCGGATTTAGCAGTAACCTCTCTTGAAGCGGTAACGCTTGCAATAGAGCTTGCAATGCTTGAAACGGACGAGGAATTTATAACGTCCTTTGCATAACCGTCAAGATACCATACTGTTTTAACGTTACTGCTTGAAGTGTCAGAAGAAGTGGAGCTTTCGTCCTTTTCCTCTTCGGAATAAAGTTTAAATGTGCCGTTTTTATTTGTAACAGTAACGGTTTTAAAATCGTCCGAGCTTTTATCAAGCACCTTTATTGTTTCAACTGAGGGGGTGGAGGTATCGTCCTCACGCTCGGGAATAAGCTTTATTACGGCAACCGTGCCGCCCGCCAGCACCGCCACGGCAAGCACCGCCGAAATAATTATGGGCAAAAGCGGGCGTTTTTTACGGGCGGCGGTCTTCTTGTGGTCGACCGGGTCGGAGAAGACGGTAGAAGCACCGTCTTCTCCCACATCAATATTTTCTGTATTTTCGTTTAAATTATTATCCTTTTCGGGAAGGTCACTCATTACGCATTCTTTCTCCTGATAAAGATATAAATTCCTGCGGCAATGCACGCCACGGGCAGCAGCCCCATAAATATAATTCTTACAATTCCCGCAGAGGTCTCGCTTACCGAATCCGCGAAGCTTTCGTTGGTTATCGTTTTAGAAACAAATGAGATTCCGGTATCCTCGGCACCCACCGCGCGCTCCGCGCAGGCAAGGGTAAGGTTTTTATTGGAAACCGAGGACTGCTCGTTATATTCCGACTGAATAAACTGCACGCTGTCAAACGCGAAAACATAGCTTGTTATCTGCTTATTGTCGTCGTCATATTCAGACTGCGCCGCCTGAAGCACCGCGGGGAAGCTCTTTTTGGTGTAGTTATCGGCACCCTTCCAGTTTGCGGCGGTACCGACAGGTGCTGCCACAACCGATTCAAGCGAGCTCATAAGCGAGGTTACGGTTATGCTGTTTTCACTTTCAAATGCGGCGGACATGGGAACATTGTAGCCCGTAATGCAAAGCTGCATTCCGCTTGTAAGGCTCTCATCGCTGCTTGTGGGATAAATTCCCATAGTCATGGGGTCATCCGGAATATGGTTGTTTGTATTGGTTTCAAACAGTATGCCTTCCTCTATTGCAATACCCCACTGGCTCAGGAAATCGTAAAGATTGGTAAGGTAGGGGGCGGAAGCGTCCGCAAAGAACAGAAGACCCTTGCCGAGCTTGCCGTCGTTATCGAGGAAGTCGGAAAGATTATCAAGCTCGCTGCCTATAAAGTCGGTGGTAGGACCCGCGATTATAACCGCGTCAAAATCGGAGGATATTTTACCCACGATATTATCGGAAATAGTTTCTATTTCGTAGTTATTCGCCTTTAAAAGCTTCTGATAATCGGCTGTGTAATCGGTCTTGGAGTGACCTGTGAGCAGCGCAACCTTCTTTGTTTTGCTGCTTGTTACATACGCAATGGCGCTTGTAACCGCGGTTTCAACGCTGTTTCCGCTCACGGTAGACTGGCTGTAGCCGTAGGCGGCGTAGGTGTTGTCTTCGGAAAGCTGATAAACGTCCTTAAAGCCCAAAACCTTGTAGCGCTCGTTATTATCCGAGCCTTTAGCCGAAACGATTATATCGCCGTAGGCTAACTTTTCGTTTGAATACTTCTGCGATATCTCGGTAAATTCCGAGCCTTGAGTATCAACATATTTCAAGGTAATCTTGTTGTTGTATGCCGGGTATTTATCCAAAAGTTTTAAGGTCTGCTCAAAATACTTAGAAGCGTCTGACGATACGCCGTAAAGGTTCTGCGCGTAATAGCTCATATAGCCGCCGGTATATCCGCCCTTTTCGGCACAAACGGTTATATTTACCTCCTTGTCAAGGTCCTTTAAATATTTGATATTGTCGGCACTCATTGAGTTTTCCTTTTCGGTTGACATATCAAATTCCAAAACAAAACGGTTTGAAAGCGCGTTTACCAATACGTTCAGCACAATAAGCCCCGCAAGCACCGCGGCAGTTATTGCAACGGAATAGCCGCCCCTGCGCAAAAGCGCCTGGTTTTTAAGCTTTTTAGGTTTTTTCGCCTTTTTTTCTTTTTTGGCTTTCTTTTCCTTTTTCTCGCCTGTCTGTTCTGCGGTGGTCTCCTCGGCGGGTGTATTCTCCGCAGCGGTTTCTTCCGCGTTTTCCGTTTCGGGAGTTAAATTCTTATTTTCTTCCATTTTGCTCACCCTCCTTTAAGCCCATCTTCTCTTATCAAGCGAGCGGACGCACAGGAACAAAAACGCCGCGCTTATGCTTACAAAGTAGAGAATATCCGCAACAGACAGTATGTTTTCGCCGAAATTCTCAAAGGCGCTTATAAACGCTGCTTTTTCAACTACCGTAGCTATCCATGAAACCTTTATCATACTTGCGAAGTTGGACATATAAAGCACAAGTATATTTATTACGAGCGTGAGTATAGCCGAAATTACCGGGCTTTCGGTAAGTGACGATATAAACATACCTATTGAAATAAGCGCGCTGCCGAGCAGCAGCATACCGAAAAGCGCATATATATACGACATAATGTTTACGCTTACATACGATGCCACTATTATTTCAAAAATAACCGTGGGCGCAAAACCGATTGCGAAAACCGCAAGCGCCGCGAAAAATTTGCCAAGCACAATTGATGTAAGGCTAACAGGCGCCGTAAGCAGCGCCTGGTCTACCTTTTGCCGCCTGTCCTCACTCATAAGGCGCATTGTAAGCACCGGCATGGTGAACACAATAACGGTGGACATTGCCACTATTACCGTTGCAATATCCGGGCTGCCGTAGCTGTATATCATTGAAAAATACAGCCCTAAAAAGAAGTAAAACGCCGCTATAACAATAAAGCCTATGGGCGTTGTGAAATACGCCCTGAATTCTCTTTTAAATACCGCGCTCATTGCTCTGCCTCCTCTGCCTGCTCTGTCTTCACGGTAACGCTGCCGTCATCCGCTATTTCAACGCTCGGTTTTTCCGCCGTTTCCGTTTTTTCGGTTATTCCGAGCATACGCTTTGCCTCGTCGTTATCGGCAGCTTCCGTAAGCCGCAGGAATATCTGTTCGAGAGACACCTTGTTGCTGGTAAGCGATAAAAGGGTCTTCCCGCGGGATACTATGCGTTTGAAAACCTCGGCGCGCACATCTGCGCCGTGCTCGGGCTCTATAAGGAAATCGAAAGAGCCGTCCTCTTTTCTGCCGAGGGATGTAACCGATTTTACGCCCTTTACTGTGCTTAACGCGTCAATCATTTCCTGCTCGCCAGCAACTATGCGCGCAACGAGGGAATGGTCGCTCGACAGCTTGTTTGAAAGGTTTTCGGGCGTGTCGTCGGCAATTATCTGCCCCTTGTTTATAATTATTACACGCTTGCACACCGCCTGAATTTCGGAAAGTATGTGCGAAGACAGAATAATCGTGTGGTTTTTGCCGAGACGGGCTATAAGATTTCTTATCTCAATTATCTGCTTGGGGTCAAGGCCGACGGTCGGTTCATCGAGAATAAGTACATCCGGGTTGCCTATAAGCGCCTGGGCAAAGCCTACGCGTTGGCGGTAGCCCTTTGAAAGGTTCTTTATAAGGCGGTTTTGCACATTGTCGATTTTAACAAGTCTTAAAATCTCGTCAATATGCGGTTTTTTCGGGAATTTAACCTTTTTAAGGTCGTAAATAAAGTTTAAATACTCGCGCACCTTCATATCGGTATAAAGCGGCGGTATTTCGGGCAGATAGCCTATTCTGCTCTTTGCGTCCTCGGGGTATTCGGCAATATCGTACCCGTCAATTTCCACCTTACCCTGGGTCAGTGAAAGATAGCCGGTAAGTATATTCATTATTGTGGACTTACCCGCTCCGTTTGGACCCAAAAAGCCGATAACCTCGCCCTTTTCGATGCTGAAACTTACATCCTTAACGGCGAGATAAGTACCGTACCTTTTGCTGAGTCCGGTTACTTCGATCATTTATATTCCTCCAAGCATAAAATTTGGTTCTAAACCATAATACCAAACAAATTTACAAAATTATTAAACAAATTGTGAATAATTGCAATTACTACGCCAAAATCTGCGCCAGTGTTATAACCGCCGGCATTGTAATAATTGATAAAACCGTGCTGAGCGACACCATATCGACCGAAAGCGCCGTATCGCCTCCGCCGAATTTTGAAGAAAACATTGTGGTAACAGCCGCAACAGGCGCGCTTAACGATATTATTACAGAGACGAGCAGCGTGCCGCGCACCCCCAAAAGGTACAAAACCCCGAGGGATACAAGCGGATAAACGAACAACCGCAATACAACCGCCGCAATGCACTTAATATCCTTAAAGGCTTTAAGCACGTTGGTTTTGCTTAAATGATAGCCGATTATAAGCATGGGCAGCGGGGTGTATATTGCCGCAAGATAATTTACGGTAGATGAAAGCACATGAGGCACGGGAACGGAAAACACGAAAATTATAAGCCCTATAAGCAGTCCCGCAATGCCGGGGTTCACAAAAAGCTTTTTCGGCTGTATGTAGTGTTTGTCGCCGCTTATAAGGTAAACACCGTAGCTCCACACCACAAGGTTAAACATTATAACATAGGCAGAGCCGTAAAGCGTGCCGTCAGCCCCCAGCATTACCTCCTGCAGCGGCAGCGACATAAACCCGCAGTTTGCGAAAATCGAGCCGAAACGCAGGGTTCGCTGCCGCCTTAAGTCCTTTGAGCGAAGGAGCAGCGTACCGAGAGTAATCATAAGCACCTGCACCAAAAGGGTTAAAGCAACAGCCAGCAGCAGCGATTTCATAACCGCCGCGTCGAACCTGCGCATAAGCGATTTTATAATAACGCAGGGCGTTGCTATTATCAGCGCAATATCGGTGCAGCAGGCGGCGCCCGCCTCGGTCATGATTCCGGTTTTTGCCGCAATAAAGCCCGCCGCTATCATCAGCATTAAAACGGAGACCTGGGTAAAAACGGTTATGAACATTTATTAACACCCGCGGCGAATTTCAAAAATGCGTCTCTGCCCTCTTCAGTGCGCTTGAAAACACCTGCGTGCTCAAGCACGCGTGAGAATACAAGACCTATTTCGTCCCTTATTATTCCGCTGATATTGTCTTCGGTCAGCTCGCCGTGTTTTTTGCGTATCTCGTTTGCCCAGTCCGCGTGCTTTGCAAGCGCCTCGTCTTTTCGTATATCGCGGTTTTCGAGCATTGCCTTTTCAAGCAGTGCCATTTCGTTTTTAAGGCGCGCAGGCAGCACCGCCAGACCCATAACCTCAATAAGACCTATATTTTCCTTTTTAATGTGGTGCAGCTCCGCATGCGGGTGGAAAACGCCGAGCGGGTGCTCAGCCGTGGTAATATTGTTGCGCAGCACCAAATCAAGCTCAAACTTGCCGTTCGCTTTTCTTGCTATCGGGGTTATTGTGTTGTGCGGCGTGCCGTCTGTCTCGGCAAATATAAAGGCGTCGGGGTCGGAATATCCGCGCCAGCAGGTAAGTATTTTATCGGCAAGCTCAACTAACCTTTCGGTATTTTCAGAGCGCAGGCGTATTACCGACATAGGCCACTTAACGATTCCCGCCTCAATATCCGAAAAGCCGTCAAAATGCAGTTCAGTCTCAATCGGCGCTTTCGCCATTGCAAAGGTGTGGTTGCCGCCCTGGAAATGGTCGTGACTTAAAATTGAGCCGCCCACAATAGGCAGGTCGGCATTTGAGCCTACAAAGTAGTGTGGGAATTGGGTTACAAAATCGAGCAGCTTTTTAAATGACGCACGGTTTATAGCCATAGGCGTGTGCTTTGCATTAAACACAATGCAGTGCTCATTATAGTAAACATAGGGTGAATATTGCAGGCACCAGTCGCTGCCGTTTATCGTAATGGGTATAACGCGGTGGTTCTGCCTTGCGGGAAAGTTTATTCTGCCCGCGTACCCCTCGCACTCGCGGCAGAGCATACATTTGGGGTAGCCCGCCTGCGGCGCGTTTTTGGCGGCGGCTATGGCTTTTGGGTCCTTTTCGGGCTTTGAAAGGTTTATGGTAATTTCAAGCTCGCCGTAGGGCGTTGCAGTCAACCATTTTATATCCTTTGCCACGCGGTAGCGGCGTATGTAGTCGCTGTCCTGACTCAAAGTGTAAAAGTAATCAGTAGCAGCCTTGGGGGATATGGCATAAAGCTCCTTAAACCTATTTGTAACCTCGCTCGGTCTCGGCATTAAAGCCCCCATTAGCTTTGTATCAAATAAATCGCGGTGGGTGGTGTCGTTTTCCGTCAGTCCCTTTTCGGCGGCGTAATCAAGCAGGGCTTTCAGCGTTTCTTCAAGATTTACACCCTCAAACGCGGTATCGCAGTTATATTCGTCAAGCTGCAGAATTTCAAGAATACGGTTGGTAACGTATATCTCGTCACGCTCTGTGAAAAGCCCCCTTTCAAGCCCGTAGCAAACTAATTTTCTAACCTGTTCGTCTATCATTTTTTATCAGTTCCTTTACTGAAAAGTAATATTGCAGCCTATCTGCTGCTGACACTGCGTAAGCCCAGCCGCCACAATGGCCTTGGTTCTTTCGTAGGATTTAGCCGATTTTGTAGCCGCGGTGCCCGAAAGCCCGAATTTCGCCGCGCCGTCGTTTGCGTTTTCAAGCGGGTATATGGTATATAAAAATCCGTTATGACCCGTTTCCTTATATCTGTTCACCCAGGTCGGCACAATTTTCAGGTCCGAAAGAGCTACGCCGTCCTTATTCTTTTTAAGGGTGAAATCAAACAGCAAGCCGTCCTCTGTGTGACCCGAGGGGCAGCTGTCCATTATTTCCTGCCGCTGGTTTGAAATGCAGTTTCCGGTTGAATAAAGGCATATCGTGTAGCCCTCGCCGCCCTCGGGGCGTATAAGTTCCACCGGCTGAATAACGTGCGGGTGGCTGCCTATTATCATATTAACGCCCAGGTTTGAAAGCTTTTGCGCTATAGTTTTCTGCCAGGTGTTGGGGCTTGTCTGGTACTCGTTGCCCCAGTGCATATAAAATACTATAAACTCGGCGCCCTGCGCCTTCATTTCACCTATCACCTTTTCGGCCTCGGTGTAAAATTCGTCTATTCTGTTATATGAAAAGCTGTTTATAAGGTTGTTAGCCTCTTGCGCGATAATAGCGCCGTTCAGGTATTTCCTGCCGGGGGTCTGCCCCGAGGTTTCATAGGTGTAATCGGCAAGCCCTATTTTTATATTGTTTATCTCTTTTACGGCATAAGCGGGGTCGGTTTCAACCTCCTTTGTGCCTATAAACTCAATTCCCTTTTGCTTTAAGACCTGCGCCGTGCGCTTAAGCCCGAAAAGCCCCGTATCGTAGGAGTGATTGTTCGAGGTCACAAGGAAATTAAGCCCCGAGTCCTTTATGGTATCTGCAAGGCTGTCGGGCGTGTTAAATGCGGGATAACCGCTGTATTTACCCGATTCTGTGCCGCCGAAAGTGACCTCAAGGTTTGCAACGGCAAGATCCGCCGCCTTAAAGTACTGCGACAAATGCTTGAAATAGGGGCTGAAGTCATATTCGCCCGATTGCGTTCTCGCCCCGTCTATTTGGGTGGAGTGCGCCATAATATCGCCTGTTGATATTACCCGCGCGGTGGTTTCGGGTATTACAACACTTTCTACCTTTGAAGAATCGGTGCTCTGCGAATTATCGGGCTTCTTTTTATCGCCCGATTTTAAAACCGCGTTTACCGAAAACGCCACAAGCGCCGCTACCGCCAGCAGCACCGCCGCGCAGCAGGTTAAAAAAATTCGCCGTTTTACAATCGCCTGCTGTCTTTTTGTCCGTGTTTTTGCCATTTAAACATCACCCTTATTTTTATTCTTTGAAAAGCCTTTCAATTTCCGCCCGCTCGGCGCACACAGTGCCCTGCCTTATGCCGTTTCTGCCGCCGCCGCGGGTATTAAACGCGGCTTTGAATTTCGCAAAAAAGTTTCCGAGCGCGGTTTCTCCGCCGCATATTGCAAAGGAAAAAGCACCGTCAGCCCCCGAAAAAGCGCCGCGTATGCCGCCCGCCTTTTGGCACAGTGCATCGGCTAATAATTGCAGCTCCTTAATATCAAGCCCGTTTTCAAAAACGGCGGTTTTATCGGTATCGGGTTCAAAGCCCGCCGCCTTTTCGGCAATCAGGCGTTTTTTAAGCGCGGCTGCCGCCGCCTTTTCGGCTGATAACTGCTCATTCAGCCGCACAACCGCCGCCGATACCTCAAATTGCTTGGCGGAAAGCAGATTTGATATTTCCAACACGTTTTTGTACTTTTCGCGGTAATCGCGCAGCGCGTCCGCCCCGCATTTTACAATCAGCCTTACGCCGCCCTTGTATTTTTCAAAATCAAGAATTTTTATAATGCCTATTTCGCCGGTTGCCTTAACGTGCGGCGCGCAGCAGGCGCAAACATCCACGCCCTTTATTTCCACTATACGCACGTTTTCCTTTAAATCCAGCTTGCTTCTGTAATCAAGTTGTTTAAGCTCTTCGTCGGTCGGGTAGTAGGCTTTAACGGGCAGATTTTCATACACCGCTTTGTTTGCAAGGTCTTCAATTTCGTCAAGCTGACGTCTTGTAAGCTCGCCGTCAAAGTCCATGGTCATTTCCGCTCCCAAATGAAAGCCTACGTTATTAAACCCGTAAAGGCGGTGCACAATTCCCGAAATTATATGCTCGCCCGAGTGGTTCTGCATATTGCGAAAGCGAAAATCAAAATCCAGCTTACAGTCATAGGCTTGTCCCACACTCAGCGGCTTATCGGCAAAGTGCAGTATTTCGCCGTTTTTTATCTGCACGTCCGATATATACGCGCCGCCTATATATCCGCGGTCTGACTGCTGACCGCCGCCCTCGGGGAAAAATGCGGTTCGGTTTAAAGTCACGGCATATTTTTCCCCCGTTTTTTTGCAGGATAATACCGTGCCTGTAAATTCCTTTAAATGAGAGTCCTTATCGTACAGCTTTTCGGTCATTCGGTGTGCCTGCCTTGTATAATGTGCGCCGCCTTGTAAATATCGCCGCCGCCCATTGTAATAACCAAATCACCGGGGCGGGCGATCTCCTCAATTTTATCGGCTATATTTTCAAACCCGTCCACTACGCAAACATCGTGGAGACCCGCCGCTAAGTCCTCGCTTTTAATGCCGTAGGTATTTTTCTCGCGTGAGCCCATAATCGGGGTCAGTATTACCTTATCGGCAATGGAGAGCGCCTTTATAAAATCATCCTTTAAAAGCGCGGTGCGCGAAAAGGTAAAGGGCTGAAACACCGCTATAACGTTATTATAATCAAGCTCCTTTGCGGCGGAAAGGGTGGCTTTTATTTCGGTCGGGTGGTGGGCGTAATCGTCAGCCAGCATAAAGCCGTCGTACTCGCCCAAAAATTCAAAACGTCTGCCCGCGCCCGTGAATTTTTCAACAGCGTCCTTAATTCCGTCTGCCGAAACGCCCATATCAAAGCACACGGCAAACGCGGCAAGCCCGTTTAAAACATTGTGCTTACCCGGTATATGCATTTCAATATTTATTATTTTTTCGTTATTCTTTACCACGTCAAACGCAAAACCGCGCTTGCGGCTTTCTATATTTTCGGCGCGGTAAAAATTATCCGCACCGAAGCCGAATGTAACAATATTCGCCTCAATATCCTTTGCGGCGGTTAAAACGCGGCTGTCGTCCCCGTTTATATACGCCGTTTTCGCCATTTTCAAAAACTTATGGAAAGAGAGGGTCATATTCTCCATAGTTTTGAAATAATCAAGGTGGTCATTATCAATATTAAGCAGCACCGCAATATCGGGCGAGAGCTGCAAAAAGGTATCAACAAACTCGCATGATTCGCAAACCATTGTTTCCGATTTGCCCGAAATACCGTTTGAATTTATAAGCGGAAGCTTTCCACCTATAACCGCGGTAGGATCCATCTTGTTTAAAATTAAAATTTGTGTTATCATAGAGGTGACGGTGGTTTTGCCGTGCGTGCCGCATACCCCTATAACGTTATCAAAGTGGCGGGTAAGCGCCCCCAGCATATGCGAGCGCTCCATTGTGGGTATGCCCTGCTCGCGCGCGGCGCAAAGCTCGGGGTTATCGGCGGCTATTGCGGCGGAGTACACCACAAGCTCCGCGCCCTTTATGTTTTCAGCCCTGTGCCCCATATAAACCTTTATGCCGAGATTTTTAATTCTGGTTAAGGGGTCGCTTTCGTTATTATCCGACCCCGTAAGGATGTACCCCTTACCGTGCAGTATTTCGGCAAGCGGGCACATTCCGCTGCCGCCTATGCCTATCATATGAATATGCTTTACCTGTGTTATGATTTTATCCTCATCGCGAAGCTGTTTCATAATCGGTCTCCTTAAAAACATTATTACTTACTATTATATTGCTAAACGGCAAAAAAATAAACCCTTTTTTGAAAGGAAAATAAAAATTATGCTATTTTTACCGAGCGACACCGAATATATTATTGAAACCTTGCAAAAAAACGGCTATGAAGCATATGCCGTGGGCGGCTGCGTGCGCGATATGCTGAACGGCGATACCCCGCACGATTTTGACATTACCACCTCAGCCGAGCCCGAAGCGGTTATATCGCTATTTAAAAAAACCGTGCCCACAGGCATAAAGCACGGCACGGTTACGGTTATTATAAACGGTGTTCCGAACGAGGTTACTACCTACCGAACAGACGGCGAATACCGCGACCACCGCCGCCCCGACAGCGTGATTTTTGTAAAAAGCCTGCGCGAGGACCTTGCCCGCCGCGATTTTACCGTAAACGCAATGGCATATAATAAAAGGGACGGCTTAAAGGACTTTTTCGGCGGCAAGCAAGATATACAAAACCGAATTTTGCGCGCGGTGGGCGAGCCCGAGCGCCGATTTTATGAGGATGCGCTGAGAATTTTGCGTCTTTTCCGCTTTTCCTCGGTTTTAGGGTTTAATATAGAAGAAAACACCCTTAAAGCGGCTTTAGAGTATGCGCCCACGCTTAAAAGCGTAAGTGCGGAGCGAATTTATTCCGAGCTTTTAAAAACCCTTTGCGGCAAAAACCCCGCCGCTTTAAAACCGCTGACCGATATAGGCGGGCTTGGCTTTTTAGGGGTTAATACCTCCCCCGATTACGGCATATTGCCGCTTTTAGGCTCTGCCGATACAAAGCTTTTTGCCTTTCTTTATTCGGGCGGAGCAGATGTTACAGCCGCACTGGACTTTTTGCGGGTGCCGAACAAAACCAAAAAAGCCGCGCGGGATATGCTTACGCTTCTTAATATGCCCTTTCCGAAAACAAAGCCCAAAATTAAAGAAATGCTTTATTTAACCTCGCCTGTATCGGTCGAAAATTATTTCGATTATAAGGCGGCTTACGGTGAAAACTGTGAAAACGCGCGGAATATGCTATCGGAAATAATAGAAAACGCCGAGCCTTATAAAATCTCCGACCTTAAAATACGGGGCGAAGATCTTAAAAAACTCGGCATAAGAGGCAGAGAAACAGGCGAAATGCTTGAAGCCCTGCGAAAATACGTAATACCCGACCCTACACTTAACACAAAAAGCAGGCTGCTTGAAGAAATAAAGAATTTACGCTCGAATTTTTAAATTCGGCGGTAAAATGGGCAAATATTCCTCCCAGCGGTACTCTCTTATGGGCATAACGGGGTGTCGAATATCGTCGAAAACAAGCACAAGCGCCGGAGAAATATTATTGTAGCGCTCGGTTATATACCATTCTTTAAGTTTACCTTCCCGTATAAGGCGCTTTGCCGCGGCATGATAATTAAAATAGCTCATACCGCTATTATGCCCCGTATTACCGTATAATTACAGCCCTTGTATCGCTTTTAAAACAGCAGCGTATTTTTCCGAGACATGCGGGAAAAGCCCTTTAGCTCGGGCAATATCCCCGTTTCGCAGAGCTTCGGTAATTTGTGAAACCGCATTATAAAGGGCAGTAAAGCCGAGGTTTGCCGACACACCTTTTAATGTATGCGCCGCTCTGAAAGCAGTATCAGTATCGCCGTTTTTCAAGGCAGCTTTCAGCAAGTCAAAGTTTTCGTCTTCCTTAAACTTCACAACAAAGTGCAGAATAAAGTCCTCGCTGCCGAGTCTGTCAGCAACGTCTTTATAGGACGAGCCTATTTCAGAGTAAAATTCCTTAATTCCCATTGTTATTCCTTTCCGCGCATTTTTCCGCTACGGTTTTTATAAGCTGCTTTTCGTTTATCGGCTTAGGAAGATACCCGTTCATTCCCACCGCAAGACACTTTTCAATATCCTGAACAAACAAATTCGCGGTCATTGCAATAATCGGCACGGTCTTCGCATCCGCCCTTTTAAGCGCGCGTATCCGTTTAGTCGCTTCAAGCCCGTCTATTACGGGCATGGTTATATCCATTAAAATTGCGTCAAATTCATTTTCAGCCGACGCCGCAAATATATCTGCCGCCTCCTTGCCGTCAAACGCCGCCGCGGTTTCGGCGCCCGCGTCTCTTACAAGGTATTCGGCTATTTCCATATTTATGCGGTTATCCTCGGCAATCAGAATTTTAAGCCCCTTAATGCTGTAATTCCCGGTATCGCCGCCGCTATCACACTCGCCGGAATATTCAAACGGCAATATTATCTCAAATCGGGTGCCGCTCCCCTTTTCGCTCTGAACCGACAACGTACCGCCGAGCTTTTCAGTGAGCATTTTAACTATTGCAAGCCCTAACCCCAGTCCTCCGTAAGGAGATACTTCCTCATTGTTTTCCTGTGTAAACGGCTCGAACATTTTCTTTTGAAAATCTGGGCTTATGCCTATGCCGTTATCGCTGCAAATAAAATGAATAATCGCCCTGCCGCCGCTTTCTTCCTCAAAAAACGAAAAGCTCACCTCGCCGCCCTTATTGCTGTATTTCGCGGCGTTTATAAGAATGTTTATAACTATTTGATGGAAATAAAGCACATTTCCGTAAAGTCGCCTGCCGCTCCCCGATATTTGCGGCGGATAAAGCTTTACTCCCGCATTTTCCGCCATCATATTTACAATGGTGTATACCTTTTCCGCCTCGTCCTTTAAATCAAACGCGACGTCTGCTTCTGTCTTGTCGCCTGCTTCGCTTAGATTGACCGTAAGAATATCGTTGACCAACTCAAGCAGATACTCCGCTGCCACTCTCGCTTGATTTCGGCAGTAGTTTTGCTTTTCGGGGTTGCCCGTATTTCGGTCGGCAATTTCAATCATTCCCAAAATCGCGTTTATAGGCGTTCGTAAATCGTGGCTCATACGGCGTAAAAGGTTGGTTTTCGCCTCGTTCGCGCGTTTCTCGCTGCGCATTGCTTTCTCCAGCTGACGTTGATATTCAATTTCCAGCTTTTTCTGCTCGGTAATATTTTTTGTAACGAGTAATAATGAGTCAAAATCGCCGTTTTTGTCATTACGTTTGGGTATTATTATATCGTTAAGCCATTCGCCGCGTATATTTTGGTATTCCGTTTCAATATAGTCCTTGCCGTCAAGTCGCTGTTTCAGGGTTGAAAGCTCGGTAAATCTGCGGTATTCATCACGGTAAGGCTCGGCGGCGTAGTTTGTAAAATCGGTTTTTAAAACCTCATCAGCCGGGCGGATTTCATCCACCTCGGCAAAATCCGTCTCACGCAGTAAAAATTTGAAACGGTTATTCTTTATATCCACAAAAACATTAAAAAGAAACATCCGGCTTACGGTACGGATTATTTCGTATTGCTCGTTTATTTCACGCGTGTGCAGATATTTTGACCTTTGATGAAAGGCTATGACAAAGAATATTATTACAAAATAAACGCACAGCGCCAATATAATAACATTAAAACAATCCGAAAACACATCTGCGGTGCGGTAGTATATATAAATTCCGTATTCCTTATAAACCGCCCTGCCGCTGTAATACTCGTCTTCCCCATCGGAAATTTTAACAATTTTTCCCGTTTTCGCCTTGTCGTCCATTACTCCGAGCGCCTTAACGCCGCTTTTTGCTCCCGCAATATCACTGCGGTTTGAGGAAATTATTCTGTCGCCCTCGGTTATTACAACCGTACCGTTAAGCACGGTCGCATCGCCTGCAAGCAGCCGCCGAGCCGAAGAATAATAGTTCTGCATGCTTACCCCGTTTTGCAAACGGAAGCATAACACAACGCCCTTTTTATCGTGCCTTGCCGCGGCGGCAATATCGTAAATGCCGCCGTTTATATAAATGCGCTCGGAATAAATTTTAACGGGATATTCCGCTATTTGCTTTACCGAATCATGCGGGATATGCTCTGTAAGCTCTTTTGCGCCTATACCCGAAAATGTGTATTCGGTTTCCGTGTTTAAATTTTCATCCGTTAAAATCACGGTGCTGAGCCTTTGCGTAGCGGTATATTCCTTAATCCATTCATACTGTGTGTTATCGGGCAGTATTTCCAGCGTTCTGCCTATGTTATCCGCCTGTTCGGTAATTCTGAAAAGGCTTTTAGCCCTGTCGGTTTCAAGAAAATTATTGTAATCCCTGCATTGATTTTTCAAGTACTTTACAGTAACTCCATATGTCTTGCGGGCTTTTATAAGGCATGTCTGCATGCCTATCAAAAAGCCTGTAAGCAATACAATAACGCCGATTACCGCTATCATGCCGTAAAACAGTGTTTCCGACGGCTGTATTTTGCCGATTAACGGTTTTTTCCTCTTCACAGCCGTCACTCCCCCGTCAGCCCCGAGCCATCAAGCCCGTAAGGTGATATTATTTTTTCAATGGTGCCGTCCGCTCCCATTTCTTTAAGGACTTTTGTAAGCTCGGCTTTAATCGGGCTTGCGCTTTCCCTGTAAAACGCCACCCCCAAATCTGCCTGCAAAAGCGGCTCTTCCAAAACTCTGTATTCACCGCCCGAGTTTTTAATAAGCTCCCTGTATGCGGCTTCATGCCCCGCACATGCGTCAACATAGCCCTTTCTGAGCGCCGCGAACACGGTATCAACAGAGGGCAGACTGTAAATGTTTTCAAGCCCGCTTATCTGCGGCAGTTTGTTATTCAAAAAAAGCTCCTCCGGCTTTGAGCCGTCTTGCACCGCTATTCTTTTGCCGCTCAAATCGCTGAGGCGGTAAATATCCGAATCGGCGCGTACAACCGCCACCTGCCGGCTTTTAAGGTAGGGCCCCGCCCATGAGTAAAGCTCTTCCCTGCCGTTTATTGTAAAACTGCCCCACAGGCAATCTACCTCGCCGTTTTCAAGATATACATCTTTATTTTGCCAAACTATTTTTTTGAAAACGGGCTGAATATTCATTCGCCCGCACGCCTCGTGCGCAATTTCAACATCTATGCCGGTAAAATCGCCGTTATCGTCAATGTAAAAATAGGGCGCGTAAATATCGCTGCCTATAACCAGCTTTTCTTTCTGCGCGGTTTCACTTTCGTTTTTTCCGCCCGTGCAGGCGCAAAGGCATAAAAGCAACGTTGCCGAAAGAAAAGCGGCGGCATATCTGTGCGGTATCATGTATTCCCTCCCGTAGCTTCGGTTTTTGAGTAAATGTCGTTTATCAGCTTATCGCTTATATTGCAAAGACACTCTGTAAGCAGCGGGTTAAAGCTGCCGCACTCGCCCGCAAGTATCATTGAAAGCGCCGTCTCGCCCGAATACGGCTCTTTATACACGCGGCGGCTTACAAGCGCGTCGTACACGTCCGCAAGCGACACCACCTGCGCCGCAATGGGTATCTCGTCGCCTTTAAGCCCGTCGGGGTAGCCGCTGCCGTCGTACCGCTCGTGGTGCCAGCGGCATATCTGCGCGGCTGTTTCAAGCATCGGTTCGTTCTTTATTGAGTCGCCCGCGCCGTTCAGCAGTATTTCTTCGCCTATAACGGTATGCTGTTTTACAATTTCTCTTTCCTCGGGGGTCAGCTTCCCGGGCTTGTTAAGTATAGCGCTGTCAATTTCTATTTTGCCCACGTCGTGCAAAGCCGCCGCCTCGGAAATTATATCGCAATCCCGCCAGGAAAGACCGTATTTATCGGTTTTGAGTATCAGCCTTTCAAGCAGCATTTCGGTTATTTTGCGTATGTTCCGTATGTGCTGCGCGCTTTCGCCGTTTTTTCTGCCGAGCAAGCCGCTTAAAACGTCCGTCATTATATGCTCGTTATTAATGCTTTCGCCGTGCTGTCTTGCTATAAGCGAAGTCAGCCGCTGCTGCTTTGAATACAGTCTTACGGTATTATGTATCCGCTGCATAACCACCTTTGAATCAAACGGGCGGCTTATATAATCGGTAACGCCCAAGTCAAACGCGCGGCGAATATTACCGTCGGACATGTCAACGCTTATCATAATAACGGGAATATCGTCAGTATAGTGCAGGCGCTTCATTTCCGAGAGCACTTCCAGCCCGTCCATTTCGGGCATAATTATATCAAGCAGCACAAGCGCTATGCCCGTGCCGTACTCTTTCAGCTTTTCAAGACATTCTTTGCCGTTGCCCGCCTCTAAAACATCATATTCATCGCCGATCATTTTTGAAAGCATTTCGCGATTGAGAGGCGAGTCGTCAACTATAAGTATCTGCTGCTTTACGTCGTCTTCGCCGTTATTATCATGGCGCAGATAAAAATTCTGCTCTGTGATATATGCGTTTTTCTTTGATTTTGCGCGGTACATAAGCCTGTCGGCACGGTAAACCGCGTCCTGCATTACCTCGTTTTTGGAAATAGCCCCGCCCATGCTAAGCGTTACCGGAAAGTCGCCGCAAGAATCGGCAGTGCTCTCTTTTATTCGTTTCTGTATTCTTTCGAGTGTATTTTCAAGATTTTCCGCCGTTGCTCCCGGCATTATCAGCAAAAATTCGTCGCCGCCGAAACGTACCAAAAAATCCTCCCCCACCGTTTCCTTTCGAATTTCAGCCGAGACCCTTGCCAAAACCGCATCGCCCGCAGCGTGCCCGCGGGTATCGTTGCATAATTTGAAATTATCAACATCCAAAACGGCAACGCCGCCGGAGAAAACGTTCAGCTTTAAATTCGTTTCATAATAATTACGGTTGTAAGCACCGGTGAGGCTGTCCTTGTAATTTTCCTTTTTAATCTCGCTTACAAGGTATTCGTACCGACCTACGATCTCACCTATATTAAAAGTTGTAAAGGTTATGAATTTGTGCGCCTTATCGGCATATGAAAAGGTGATTTTTTTGCAGCCTTTCCTATTTTCCGAAACTGTGTTTATGTATATAATATACTCTTCGGCATTTTCAAGCTTTTTAACGGCGTAATCCAGCGCAAGAGACGCCTTGGTCTGCTCCTTTTCTTCCTCGGGAACATATTTTTCCACAAACATATTCATAACTGCGCCGTAGTTGTAATCGGCTATCGGTATGTTTTCCGTATTCCTTGCATGTATCACAACGCATGTACCGGTTTCAAGACAGATGCTTGTAATATTGTCAAACGACTCCCTGACCGAATTATAAAGCGAACGCTCCTTAAATTCGTCGCACATATCTTTGCCGGATATAATAAGACTTTCTTCCCCGTTTTTCTCTATGCGTATTCTGTACCATTTAAGCGGGGCGGAGGGCAGCAAAAACTGCAGTTCCAGCTCTTCGCCGTCCTTTCCGTCAGTAAAAAAGCCTTTAAGATATTCCTCATTCAAATATTTTTTCCATATACGGTCGTTTATGCCTATTCCGAATTCATCCCTGAAAATTCCGATCAATTCCGAAACGGTATAAGCCCTATCCGTATATTCCCGCGCCACCGTATCGTAATAAATGAAAATTTTTCCGTTTCTGCGGTCATACTCCCATATCATATCGCAGTAGTGCTTTAAGCATGTAATAAGCATACTCCGCTTTGTCAAAACAGGTCACCTTCCGTATTTGCTTATGAATTACGGTATATATTATAGCACACACCGGTTAAATTTTCAAATATAAGAAAATACGGTTTTTTACAAAATTTTACTGTTTTACAAATTTAGTCGGGCTAAATGACAAAACAAAAAATAAATATTGACTTTCACCGGATTTATGATATAATAATCAAGCGGGTTAAGCGAAATGCTCCGCCTCGGAAGTCCTCGCCGTGTAAAATTTAGAGGACGAAAACTTAATATGCGGGTATGGCGGAATAGGCAGTTTGCCCGTGAGCGCTGCCTGCGGCAGATACAGCGAGCAGGGCAAAGGCGCAGCGGTCGGAATTTTTTCGGCGCTCCAAGCCGTAAAAAAATTACGTCAACCGCAAGAGTCACGCGGGCGCGGCTGCCCGATAAATTTAATATTTGCGGATATGGCGGAATAGGCAGACGCGCTAGATTCAGGTAACGCCATCTCGGTGTAAATTCGGTAAAACCGCAGAAATGCGTTTTTATATTTGCGGATTAAGCGAAATGCTCCGCCTCGGAAAGTCCTCACCGTGTAAAATTTAGAGGACGAAAACTTAATATGCGGGTATGGCGGAATTGGCAGACGCGTTAGATTCAGGTTCTAATGATCGCAAGGTCGTGGAGGTTCAAGTCCTCTTACCCGCACCACGCTCAAAGCCTTTATTGATGCGGCTTTGAGCGTTTTTTCTTTGCTTAAAAATCTAGCCTAAAACACCTGTCACACACCAAAATCGGGCGCACAGCATATAGTTGTACGCCTTCCGAACTTTTATATGTCTAACAGGCGTAGGATTTACATCTCAGTCATATTCTCCCAATTCGGAAAATACCATACCTCGGCATCTCTGCCGATTATATCGCCGCTTTCATCGTAGTATCATAATAAGTCCGCCACATATCCGAAACAAAATATTTCACCTTTTCCCGTTCTTCCTTTGGATATTTACAGAAATATGTTGTTAAATACGGTTTGTATCTTTCGGGAAGTATATCTAAAACAATCTTGTTTTCGGGGTCGGTCAATATGCATTGGTATTTTTCTCCCCAAGTGTTGCCCTTGAATTCATCAATAGATAATACTTTGGGCAGTTCGGCTTTTGGATAGCTTACAAGGTCAAATATCCTGATTATTGTTGATACGGATAAATTCACTTCTCTTGCTACACTTGTAAAAGAGCGTTCATAAGTCAGACGATTTAATACAAATTTCACCAACCTGTTTGTCATACGGTGGTATCCGGGCAGAAAGGTGTTTTCTTCATAAAACCTTTTACCGCAATGCGGGCAGCGGCAGCGCCTTTTTCGGAGCATAATAACAACATTCTTACCAAATGAAGGAATATCTTTTATTTTTTGCAGCCTGTAATCGTGTATTGTATCTGTTGCGGTTCCGCAACAGATACAATTATGTCTTTTTCTTTCCATTTTGAGATGAATAATTAAATTTTCTTCTTGTTCAACATTTGTTATTTTTACCCCTTGCAATCCGAGCAATTCTTCTGTAAAATGATTATAGAGCATATTGGAGCCTCCGTTTATGGTATCTACTCATTTCCATTTTAACGGTTTCTTTCCAAATATGCTCTACTTTTTTATTTTATCTTATTTTTTCTTCGTAGGCTCTACTTGCTTAGTGTGACAGGACTCGAACCTGTCACGCCTACGAAACAAAATTTTGCATAATACATTGCCTCAAAACTTGAAA